>CAXNDA010000056.1:0-9287 GCA_964200875.1 Chloroflexota bacterium
GCGAGATAGTGGCGATCATGTACGCCAGATTGTGCTCCATGTCGCTGGTGTTGTACTCCTGCCGCAACGTGCCGTTCACCCAGTACTTCACATCCAGGTCGTTCGGGTCGGCAATCTCGTCGGCCGTGGTGATGTAGGGGCCGATGGGCAGGAAGGTGTCGAAGCTCTTGCCATACAGGCCATCGCCCGGCAGTTCGGCCTCGCCCGCTGCAGGGGCGCGCGCCGAGACGTCGCAGCCGGTCATGTAGCCGAACACGTAGTTCAGCGCCTCCGCCTGCTGCAGGTTATGCGCCTCGCGGCCAATGACGGCCACGATTTCCGCCTCGTGGTTGAAGATCACCGGGTTGTAGGCCGGCAGAATGATGGTGTCGCCGGGGCCAATCACCGCGTCGGGCGACTTGAAGAACGTCTTCATCGGGCGGAAGGGGTCGATCTTCACGCCCTCCATGTAGTTGCCCTGGCCGCACACCACCTTGCCGGGCCGCGGCACCGGCGCCCGCAGCCGCACCTCGGCGAACGGGATGACCTGGCCACTGGCCTCCAGCTCCTGGAACCGCGGCCGCAGAAAGCCGAAGTTGCGGATGATGTTCTCGAGCAGCAGTTGCGGCGAACCGCCCTGCAGCCCGCTGACCGCCGACGAGACGTCCACCACACCGTCGCTCTTCACGACACATGGCCGAAAGTCGTTATAGAACCCGATCTTCACTGGCGTTGCCTCCGTGCGTGCCTGAACCGGCACGTTGATGGCGCGTAGTATACGCCGACCCTAGCGGATTACCACAACGGTGACTTGCGCTTAGAAGCACGTATCGTTAACCCGCTGCCGGACAGTAACATAGGACACAACGGTGCTAAGAAGACCAACGGTGGACGAAGGGGGTTCCTATGGCAGCCTTGGGACGCCAGCAAATATTCTTGCGGGGGGAGCCCCCAAAGCGGCAGGCCGTCACACTCACGCTGAGTTTCGAACAGGAGGACGGCCAATGGGTGGGAACCTGTCTCGAGCTGGGGGCATCGACGTTCGCTGACACCATTCCAGCCGCTTACGAAGAGCTGGTGGACGCCATCCTGTTGCACCTGAACGAAGCGGAGGACGAGGGCTATATCGAGCAGTATCTCCAGGCACGAAACGTGCGGGTAACCGCAATCGAGGAGCACGGGCCGAAGGGCAATGCCTGGAGTTCCCTCGTAGAATCAGCGGTCTAGCCTCTGACGTGCGGGCCATCACCTGTGCGCAGCTCATCCGGCTTCTGCTGCTCGATGGATGGGTGGTGAGGCGCAAAGCACCCCACGGCTTGCTTCTTCTGAAGCGTTTCCCAGGCGAGGCCTTTCCGCGCAATACCACCGTCCCCGACAAAGGCTCTCAGATCATCGTCGGCAGTACGCTCGGTGCCATCCTCGGGGTGAAGCAGACTAGCTTGGGACAGGATGGGCTTGAGGTGCTGATTCGCCGGTTCGGCCTGAACAGCTAAGCACAGCCACACCGCACCTACGCCTTGCTATCAGGATAGGCGGCCAGCAGGTTATGAAGGTCCTTGACCACTGCGTCATGCTGGACAACTCGACCCGCCTTCATGTCTCGAATGCCCTCTTCAACGGCGTCCAAGAACTGTCGCTCATGGGCGATGTACCCTCGGATCGCTTCCTCGATGACCCACGTGCGATTGCGCTTTAGTGCCTGAGCCAGCACGGTAATCTGCTCGCTCAGGTCTTCAGGAATACGGGCGGAAATCATAACGTCCTTCACGGTCCTCACCTCTTCCTACGTTGTCATACACCGTAATGTACGAGAGTCCCCAAACGTCAATTTGTCCCAAGTGGAGATGCATAGTAGAACCGATAGTGAAGTTTGCACCTGGATACCAAGGCATGTGGTCAGGATGGATGCACATGGAACAAGCCGCTAGACGAACCCACGCCGACGGTTCTCCCTGCTTCGAGGGCACGCAGCGCTTGCCCCGCCGGTTTCGGGCCTGCTGCAAGGCGTTCGAAACGGCGACGTTGCGTTGTCAATTCGACATCAGGTTCGAGTGGTGGGCGCACTATCGGGCCTGGTTCGTGCTACAGCCTCCCGGCACGGGCGGCGGTGGCATCCGCATACGCTACTGCCCGTTCTGCGGGGCCCGCTTACAGGGTGTCGGCCAACCGGGCGGACGCTGGCTAGAGCCTGAGCTGCTCGAAGACTGACGAAACGCAACCTCTCCGTCGGTAGCGGCGCTATGCCGACGCGGGCGTGACGCCCGCCAGCGCTGACCGGGATGCTTCCTGCGTCAGCATGACAGGACGGCGAGGGCCGCTCACGTGCAACCGGAAGCGGGGCCACACACTCACTGGGCAGCCCAGCATGCCTTGCTTCGAATCCTCTTCCGCTAGACCTTTGTCAGCCAGACACTGCCCTTGTGCGACTCCAGCAGGTTGCCGAGATCGGCCTCAGCGTCCACCGCGTCGAGCGCTCGGATGTGGTAGACGTCGCCGTGGGTCGCGGCATACGGCTCCTGCCCGGCTTCGAGCTGGCGCGCGAGGCGCATGAGCTGGCGGCGGAACAGAATGACAGCGCTGTCGGCGGTGCCGAGATGCTCGCGGGTGCGATCCATAATCGGGCCCATGGTCTCGGTGCCGAAGATGTCTTGCTCGCGGATGTTGATGTTGCCGGTGTAGTTGAAGGTGCGCTGCACTTCGCGGTCAATCAGGTAGTCGTTTTCCATGTTGGCCACCGGCTGGAAGGTACCGGGGATGAGCCGGGGCACGCCGCCCGCGCCCTGCAGCGGGTCGATGTCCTGCGGACCCTCCAGGTTGTAGGCGTAGCGCCAGCCGGTGGAGTGGTGGTCGTCCACCGGAATCCAGCAGCCGCCGCTCTTCGAGGGGCCTTCGCTGGGGATCATGCTATAGAACGGCAGCAGGTACTGGGTGACCCGCCAGTAGAAGGCGCCGTCCTCGGCCTTGCGGCGGGCGCCGTACGAGAAGCCGTGGTCCGCCTCCTTGGTGGTGAGCACCGGCGCGCCGTCGGCGTTCATCATGCTCTCGCCGTTCCGCAACCGCCGGCCGATGGGCCCCTGGTTGCCAAAGGTGCGGTGCATGAACGACACATGCGTCGTGTCGAGGTCGCCCTCCACGCCCTGGGCGTAGTTGCAGGCCTGGTGCCACTTGGACACCACCACTTGCTCAGGCGGCAGCAGGCACCACTCGAACCGTGGCAGCTCGGGCTTCAGTTCCCGCGGCCCCATGTAGATCCAGATGACGCCGCCCCACTCGGCCAGCGGGTAGGCCGTCGCCTTGATCTTATGTTTAAAATTGCTCTCCGCTGGCTCGTTCGGCATGTCGATGCACGCGCCCTCGACGTCGAACTTCCAGCCGTGGTACACGCAGCGTAGGCCGTTCTCTTCGTTGCGGCCAAAGAACATGCTGGCGCCCCGGTGGGGACACGCGTTCTGCATGCAGCCCAGGCTGCCATCGCTGTTGCGCCAAGCAATCAAGTCCTCGCTCATCATGCGCAGGCGGACGGGGGCACAATCGGGTTCAGGGAGTTCGACGGGGAGCAGCGCGGGAGTCCAGAACCGCCGCAGCAGTTCGCCCATGGGCGTGCCGGGGCCGGTTTGGGTGAGTAGGTCGAGGTCTTGTTGGCTGAGCATGTCGCGTTACTCCTCAAGTTCATTTCTCCCCCTGCCTAGGGGGAGACTAAGAGGGGGTTCCGATGACCCCTCCCCCAGCACCGACAAAGAGGGGTACTTCGACCCTCTCCTAACCCCTCCCTTCCAGGGAGGGGAATTGTTTCCGACTCATTCCTCCCCCTGCAAGGGGGAGGTTAGGAGGGGGTGGAACCTCGGCTAAGAATCTCTCTCCGCTGGCTTCTTCGATTCGGCTAGCTGGCGCCCAAGCGCAGCACTTCAGCCTCATGCCGGCCCATCATCGTGGCCAGGTTGCCGTCCATATCCACGGTGTCGAGCGCACGCACCCGGAACACCTCGCCGTGCGAAGGCTGGAAGGGCTCGATGCCCTGCTGCAGTGCCCGCGCCATCTTGATCAACTGGCGGCGATACAGAATGACCGCGCCGTCGGCCGTGCCCAAGTGCTCCCGGGTGCGGTCCATCACTGCGCCCATGGTCTCGGTCATCATGGTGTCCTGCTCGCGGATGACAGGGTTACCGGTGTAGTTGAAGGTCCGCTGCATCTCGCGGTCAATCAAGTAGTCGTTGTCACGGGTGGCCAGCGGCTGGAAGGTGCCGGGGATCATCCGCGGCACGCCGCCAACGCCCGCCCGGCGTTCCGGCGAAATCGGGTTCTCGATATCGAAGCCGAACCGCCAGCCCATGCAGTGGGTGTCATCGATGGGCAGCCACGAGCCGCTGCTGAGCTGGCTGGTAGGGCTGGGGATCAGGCTGTAGCCCGGCAGCAAGAACTGCGTGACCCGCCAGTAGTAGGCGCCGTCGTCGGCCGTGCGACGGGCGCCGTAGCAGAAGCCGTAGTCGGTCTCGCGCACCGTCAGCGCCGGCGAACCGTCGGTGATCATGAACGGCATGCCGCCCTTGCCCACCCGCCCCAGGCCGGCGTTCTGGCCATCGAACTGGCGGTGCAAGAACGAGACGTGGCTGGTATCGAGGTCGCCTTCCATGCCCTGGGCGTAGTTGCAGTCCTGGTACCACTTGGAGATGACCTTCTGCTCGGGCGGCAGGAAGCACCACTCAAACTGCGGCAGCTCCGGTGCCAGGTGCGACGGCCCCATGTAGATCCAGATCACCCCGCCCCAGTCGGCAGCACGATAGGCGGTTGCCTTGATCTTATGCTTGAAATTGCTCTCGGCGGGCTCGTTCGGCATGTCGACGCACGCGCCCTCAGTGTCGAACTTCCAGCCGTGATACACGCAGCGCAGCCCGTTCTCTTCGTTGCGGCCAAAGAACATCGACGCCCCGCGGTGTGGGCAGGCGTTCTGCATGATGCCGACGCTGCCGTCGGTGTTACGCCAAGCCACCAAGTCCTCGTTCATCATGCGCAGGCGCACCGGCGGGCAATCGCCTTCGGGCAGCTCGCTGGGCAGCAACGCTGGCAGCCAGAAGCGGCGGAACAGCTCGCCCATGGGAGTGCCCGGCCCGGTTTGGGTGAGTAGATCGATATCGGATTGGCTTAGCATCTTTCGGGATTCTCCTTAGTGTTGGCAGTTCTTAGTCTCCCCCTGCCTAGGGGGAGACTAAGAGGGGGTTCCGGGCGCTTACCCCATGTCGCGATTGTCGAGCAAGACTTCAACCCTCCCCTAACCCCTCCCTGCCCCGCAGGGGAAGGGTATCCGATCGATCCCCTCTCCCTCTGGGAGAGGGCTAGGGTGAGGGCTTCGGTATCAGCGGGTCACCGCCCGCAGCATCTCGCCGTCCAGCTTGGTCACCAGCTCGTGCAGGTCGGCGGCAGCATCCACGGCATCGAGCGCCCGAATGCGATACACACTACCGTTGTTCGCAGCGAACGGCTCGATGCCCTGCTGGAGCTGGCGGGCCATGCGCATGAGTTGGCGCCGGAACAGGATGATCGCCGAGTCGGCGGTACCCAGGTGCTCACGGGTGCGGTCCATAATGGGACCCATACTCTCGGTACCCAGCGTGTCCTGCTCCCGGATGTTCAGGATGCCGGTGTAGTTGAAGGTCTTCTGCAGTTGGCGGTCAACGGTGTAGTCGTTCGCCACCGTGGCTACCGACTTGAAGGTGCCGGGGTGCAGCCGCGGCACACCGCCCATGCCGGTGCGGCGCTCTGCCGGTATCGGCTGCTCAATGTCGTAGCCGTAGCGCCAGCCGGTGCAGTGGGTGTCGTCCACCGGAATCCAGCAGCCACCGCTGCGGGTGCTGTTCGGGCTGGGAATCATGCTGTAGAACGGCTGCAGATACTGGGTCACCCGCCAGTAGTAGTCGCTGTCGTCGGCCACCCGCCGGGCGCCGTAGCAGAACCCGTAGTCGGTCTCTTTCACTGTCAGTACCGGCGAGCCGTCGGCGTGCATCATGGCCTTGCCGGCCTTGTTCACCCGGCGGCCGGGGTTATCGTTCTTGATGTCGAACACCCGGTGCATGAAGGAGACATGGCTGGTGTCGAGGTCGCCCTCCACCGCCTGGGCGAAGTTGCAGTCTTGGAACCACTTGCTCACCACCCGCTGTTCCGGCGGCAGCAGGCACCACTCGAACTGCGGAAGCTCCGGCTTCAGTTCCCGGGGCCCCATGTAGATCCAAATCACGCCGCCCCACTCCGCCAATGGATACGCCGTTGCCTTGATCTTATGTTTAAAATTGCTCTCCGCTGGCTCGTTCGGCATGTCGATGCAACTACCCTCAGCATCGAACTTCCAGCCGTGGTACACACAGCGCAGGCCATTCTCCTCGTTGCGTCCGAAGAACATGCTGGCGCCGCGGTGGGGGCACGCGTTCTGCATGCAGCCCAGGCTGCCGTCGCTGTTGCGCCACGCGATCAGATCCTCGCTCATTATCCGCAGGCGGGCGGGCGCGCAGTCGGGCTCGGGCAGCTCGTGCGGCAGCATGGCCGGTACCCAAAAGCGGCGCAGCAGGTCACCCATGGGGGTGCCGGGGCCGGTCCGGGTCAACAGCTCCAGGTCAGATACGCTCAGCATGGTCCACTCCTTATGACAGGCAGATGGGGTCACCCGCTTGGACGGGCGGCCTTCGTACGCAGTAACTATCGGACACGCCGACCCAGTCGGGCGGCGCTCGAATGGGGTCATTATAACTTCAACGCTTGAACATGCCCACGGCCTCTGTGAGGATTCTGTGAGTTTCGTGTATGGCGTGCATCAAGCTACCCGTACGAACTCAGCGTTCGGGTGGTGGGCTCATGCGCCACGGTCGAACCGCGGCCTTCGGATGGGCGTCGGCTCTTCCCACCCCTGCCTGAGGGGACTCGCCTTCCCCCGGCCCGCCGTTACGGCGGCGGTACTCATGACTCCCTGCTGAGGCCATCCCCAGCAGGCAATCGGTGGTGCTGCGTGGCTTTAGCCCGCAGGTCGCCAGGCCAACTCATCAACGCTGAGTTCATACAGCTCACCGTGAAGTTGCGCCAGGTTTTGCCGCAGACTATAGTCGAAGGCACTGAAAGCCCATACCAAGGAGCACACGGTGACCACACGAGGCCAGTTCCCGAAAGAACTGATGGAAGACGCCGTTGACCATCAGGCCACCAAAGAGGTGAAGGAGCGCTTCACCACCTCATACGTCGCGCGGCTCTCCTACAAGGGCGACATCCTGCGGCCACCGGAAGTGCCCGGCGTTACCGCCGCTATCGACGTGCACTGTCATGCTCACGGGGGCCAGCAGGATGGCCTGGCGATCGCCAAGCACGCCTCTCGCAACGGCATGGCCGGCATTCTGTACAAGACCATCGTGCCCGACCCAACGCCGCAGCAGGCCGTCCGTAACGTCGAGACCGAACTCACCCGGTGGGGTGATGCAGAGGGCGTGGCCCCCTGCGCGGTGTGGTCGGCGCACATCATGGGCAACCAGTTCGCCCCCCTTACCCGCAAGCTGGTGGAGGACGCGCTGGATGACGGCGCCGCGGCCGTGTGGCTGCCGGTGTTCACCCATGCCAGCACCCTGAGCCGGGTGGTGGCCGGCCGGCCCATGGAGCCCGGCATGCCCCGCAAGCTGGTCAAGCCCGAGGCGAGCTTCGATGAAGCCATACGGGCCGGCGGCCACTATGTGCTGGACAGCCACGGCAACCTGCTGCCCGAGATCAAGGACGTCATCAAGCTGGTGGCCGACCGCGGGGCCGTGCTGTCGTTCGGCCATGTGGGCCGGCAGGAGCAGCGGGTGGTGGCCGAAGAGTGTCAGAAGCTGGGCTACACCAAGGCCTTCATCGACCACCCCTTCAGCCCGTTCATAGCGCTCACGGTCGATGAGATGCGGGAGTTTGCCGCCGCCGGCGTCTACCTGAACTTCACCTACGACGAGATTTCGCCGCTGTTGGGCACCAACCCCAAGGAGATGATCGACACCATCGCCGCCGTGGGTCCCGAGCACTGCCTGCTCTCCAGCGATGCCGGCGAGCCGCTGTTCCCCGACAGCGTGGAGTGTATGCGCCTGATGCGGGCCTACGCCGAGGCCTTCGGCCTGAGCAGCGAGCAGGCGTTCCAGATGTCGACCAGCAACCCGGCGAAGCTGCTGAACCATAGCTTGAACTAAGGCAGGGGATGGTGCAGGAAGGGGATATCCCCTTCCTGCCGGGGGTTTGGGGGTGTCCCCATTCCGGAAAAGTAAGGGGGTGGGCGGACGGGAAAGACGCGCATCCCCGAAGGCTCAACAGCCCAAAAGTTCATGTGGATGAGCGGTGGGTCAGACACCCGTTCTCCCGCAAGGAGCCCCATGCCCATCGCCCACCTTCCCGGTGACTTGCTGATGCACTACGAGGACGACGCCTACACCGATCCCTGGCGTGAGGCCGAGACCGTCATCCTGCAGCATGGCCAGGCCAAAAGCTCGGCGCTGTGGTACGCCTGGGTGCCGCTGCTGGCCCGCGACTATCGGGTTATCCGCGTCGACGCCCGCGGCTATGGGCAGTCGTCGGTACCAGAGGCCGGCTACGAGTGGTCGCTCGAAGGGTTCGCCGCCGACCTGCGTAACCTCATGGACCACCTCGGCATCGCCGGGGCTCACCTGATTGGCGAGACGGTGGGCGGGACCTTCGCCCTGGCGTTCGCCCACAGCTACCCCGAGCGGACGCAGACCCTCACCCTCTGCCAATCGCCCTACAAGTTCCGGGCAACCCCATGTACCCCGCCTACCAGCAGCTGGTGCGCGAACAGGGTGTCGAAGCCTGGGTGAAGCAGAACGCCGGCCGGCGCCTCACCCCCGGCGAGGTGGACCCGGCATTCAACGCCTGGTACAGCGGGGTGATGTGCCGGACCGACCCACGTACCGTCGAGGGCACACTGGGCATGCTCGCCAACGTCGACCTGACCGAGACGCTGCCGGATATACGGGTGCCGGTGCTCACAATTGCGGGCGACCTGAGCGACAGCGTCGGACGCTCGCAAGAGGTGGCCGCCAAGGTGCCGAACGGCGTCTACAAGGCAGTGCCCGGCATCGCCGGCTTCGTCCAGCACGAAGCGCCGGAGGCGTGCGTCGCTCTATGGCGGGCCTGGGTCAAGGGCCTTGGCGCCTCGACGCGGTGACGGTCGCCATCCCGCTGCCGCAACCGCAGCGGCGGGGCGTCTTCGTGCAACGGCTGAACCGTTTCGCCGTGGAGGTGTCGCTCGACGGCATGCCGGCGGTGGCCCACCTGCCGAACTCCGGCCGGATGCGCGAACT
>CAXNDA010000057.1:0-9278 GCA_964200875.1 Chloroflexota bacterium
ACCATGGCATTGGATAATAGTATTACGCTTACGACCTTGAACGACCCAGCGGCCGGGGCGCTGCTCGATATCACAGCACCGGTACGGATGGATCACCAGGTTGCACCACTCCTTGCCAGCCTCCCGCTGCACCTCTGGGTGTACACCAACTACGATTGCAATCTCTCCTGCTCCTACTGCGTGGTACGCTCCAGCCCGACCGCCGAGCGGCGTGGTATCGAGATGCCGATCTTCCAGCAGCTGATTGATGAAGGGGCGGAGGTCGGCGCCACACACGTCTTCTTGACCGGTGGCGAGCCGTTCCTGCTTCCCGACATCTTCGAGCGGATTGCCTATGCCGGGGCGAAGATACCCACCACCGTGCTAACCAACGCGATGATCCTGCCGATTGGCAGCCGCCGCGAGAAGCTGGACACGCTGGATCGTAACCAGGTCTCGATGCAGGTCACGCTGGACGGCGCCGAGGCCGCGGCGCATGACCCGTTCCGGGGTCGCGGCTCGTGGGAGAAGGCTGTGCGTGGCGTTCACCTGTTGCAAGAGCTGGGCTTTACGGTCTACATCGGCAGCACCGAAACCTCCGCCAACGAAGGCAAGCTGGATGCGCTGCGGGACTTCGTGGCCGGCCTGGGCATTCCCGAGGAGCGGCACCACATCCGCCCGCTGGCCAAGCGTGGCCTCTCGGAGGACGGAGTGGATCTCAACACCGAGAACCTCATTCCCGAGTTGACCGTGAACCGCGACGGCATCTACTGGCATCCCTTCGGCACCGAGGAAGACCTGCTGCTGACCCGGGAGATGTTCCCGCTGCGGAACGCTTACGAGAAGCTGTGGGACCGCTATTCGGCCACGGTCGGGGTCGGCAACATTCCTGGAGCGCTACCACTGCGGCGTGGTCTAGCCTAGGTCCTTATCGGCGGCGCTGCTGGGCGCAGACGCTCACGCAGTCGCCGCAGCCACCGGAAGCTCGGCAACGCCAGCAAGACCACCAGCGTGGCTATCGCCGCCCAGAGCGATACGTTGAGGCCGAGTTGCAGGTGAGTCGGCACATACCGGAACGCCACCGTGTGCTTGCCCCCTGGCACTTCCACCGCCCGAAACAGGTAGTTGGCCCGCACCACCGTCGCATCGGCACCGTCCACCGTTGCCCGCCAGCCCGGGTAGAAGCTGTCGCGCAGCACCACCAGCCCCGGCCGGTCCAGCTCTGCTGTCAGCTCCACTCGTTCCGGCCCGTAGTGGGTGATCGTAACCACGCCCCGCGCTTGTTCTATCCCGGCTTTCGTTTCGCCGGCGGTGACCACCGCTGCGTCCTGCGGCAGGCCAAACACCGCCGGAAGCTGAGCGCTCGCGTCAGCGACCTGCTGTATCCGGGCCGGCACGTACGCTCTTGGCGCGAACTCGGCATTGCGATACACCTTGGTGTCGCCGGTGTACGCCCGGGGCCAGCGGGCATCCAGCGACGGCGCATAGCTTGAGCCGGTGCGGGAGTCCACAAAGGCCACGCCGTTGACGGTGAGCGACCCCAACCCCAGCATCGCCTCGATTCGCACTTCTCGGGGGTGCAGCACCTTGCCGAAGACCGCCTTGGTGGCGTACACGTGGTTACCGGGCAACCAGCGGCGATCGATAACCGCAGCCGGGGCTTGGTGCGCCGCCACCACCAGCCGATCGGCCGACGACTCTGCGGTTTCGATGCCGGCCCGCAGAGGGATGCTGAAGCGCTCGCCGCCGATGTCGACGATGGTCACCGTGCCGGCCAACGCGCCCTGGGCCAAGGCTTGAGCGCCCTCCAGGTACCCCGTGAGGCTGATGCCGGTGACGCCATCGGGCATTGGTCGTCCCAGGTCGAGCGGCACCGTCGCCGACTCCCCCTGACGCAGTGTTCGGGCAAAGGTCAGGTCGTGGTAGATGCCGTCAACCCACACGTCGGTGAGGCGGTCTGCCACCAGGTACTTCACATTAAGGCCACCCAGCAGGGTCGCATCGGGCACGTCGCCCACGGCGTCCCGCAACAGCAGGCCCGCCTCCTTCGCTTCCGAGGCGCGGTTATCGCGCGAGGGAATGCGCCCCGTGCGGTTCAGGATCTCCCGCTTGAGCGTGGCGTACTCCTTGGTCGGCAGCATCCCGCCGTCGTAGGCGTCCAGCGTGTCGAGACCGTGCGTCATGCCGGTGTTGGGCACCACAATGTCCTGGTACTTGAGTGCTTCCACCGCCAGGCGCACCTCCTGATCGGTCAGCGTCTGCCCGTAGAGGGTCCGCAGCTCGCCCAGATCGCCGGGCTCGAACGCTGGATTCGCCAGGGTCAGCACGCGGAACCGGTCCTCATCTTGGACGAGGTGGCTGAGCCCCGGCCGCACGGTGTGGAACACCGCGGCGGGCAGGGGATGGCTCACGGGCATGGGTGCCCGCGCCAGTGGCAACTCAATCACCACCAGGCCCAGGAGGAGCCAGGCGAACAACGCCCGCCGCCAAACCAGCATGCCGCCGATGGCCAGCAGCCCCGCCGGGACGCCGAACAGGAACCATAGCGCGATGACGCCGGCGGTGGGGGCGTACAGCAGCCCTAGGCTGGCGTACGACCAAGCGGGAAGCACGGCCACCGCGGCGACCGAGGCTGCGATCAATGCCGCGGCAAGTACACTGCGACGGGTCGGCACCACGAGCGGTGCAGCGGTGAAGAGAGCCTGCAGCCCGATGCCCGCGAGGCCCGCCGCTCCGAAAGCCGTAAGGAACAGCCAGCGCGCCGGTACCCGGAACAGGTTCACGCCCGGTACGAAGTCATAGACCCAGGGATACCAGAAGGCGAAGTTGCCTACCGCGAACACAATGCCGAGGATCGACAGGAGCAGGAAATACAGGGTGTAGCGATGCCACGGCCAGCGCAGCAAGGCAGCCAGGCAAAGCCCCAGGGCTACCACGCCCGGCGTCGCGATGAACTCGGTGAGCGGCGGTTCGCCGTGGGTGGGCAACAGTGCCCGCAGCATTTCCCAGGGCGCCAGCGAGAACGAGACCGCGGCGTCGTAGGGCAGGCCGCCCGAGCGAATGCCCTGCCCCGAAAGCTCGATCGCCGGCAGTAGCTGCACCGCGGCCAGTGCCCCGCCCGTCGCCAGCATGACTGCCAGCACTGCGCCGCTGTAGGCGCCCCAACCAAGCATGCGCAGAATGAACCACTCGCGATCGGCGAAGCGGCGATTGAACCAGGCCTTGGGCTCGCTGAAGACGCACCGCAGGCCTTCGTACATAGCCAGGCCTCCCACCGCAGCCAGCGAGAGGTAACTCTCTTGCGGGTGGCCGGCGGTGATTGAGCAGGCGAGCACCACGCCGCCAACCACCGCCCATCGCAGGCTGCGGCGCGCGTGGGCCTGCAGGTAGGCCAACATCAGCAGCGGCACCCAGGCCGCCGCCTGCACTTGGTTGATGTGCCCCGCCTGTGCGGCCAAGAACCCGCCCAACCCGAATATCAGCGCCCCGCCGGTTGCGGCGGCTGGCTGCGCTCCCATGCGCATGCGCAGCAGCGCATACATGCCGGCGGCGGCCAGCCACACATGCGCCACGTAGGAGAGGGCGATGGCTCGCGGCGCGTCGAAGGGGATCAGCGGCCAGTTCAGCGGATAGAACACCGCGGTCTGGATATTGCCCAAAAACGGCGCCCCAGTGAACAGGTGCGGGTTCCAGAGTGGCAGCGTGCCGGCGCGCAGCGCTTCGTGCCGCATTTGCCAATAGGGGTAGAAGTAGCCCATGAGGTCGAAGTCGGCGAGGCCGGTGTCGCTCAACACCAACTTAGCGTGGAGGACCAGCACCAGCAGGGTTATGCCGCCGAGGGCCAGGGCATCCTGGGCGCGGCTGCTCAGCCGCAGCACCGGGCGCGGAACCGCGGCGGAACGCCTGCCTGCGCCGTGCCAGCCAGAGACGCGGTTGGAGGGTGTGGTCATCGTAGCTCGGTGGGGATTGGGGAAGCGGCAGCGCCGGCTACGGCAGGAACCTGAACCGAAGCAGGGTGAGCAGCACGCTGAAACCATCGTGCCAGCGAATGGTCTTGCCCTCTTCGAAGCTGCGGCCATGGTAGGAGATGGGCAGCTCTGGTATGCGATAGCCCATGCGGATAATCTTCGCGGTGATCTCGGGGTCGATGCCCCAGCGCTTGGAGACCAGGTTCAGCCGCCGGGCGATGTCGACCGTGAACACCTTGTAACAGGTCTCCATGTCGGTGAGCGCCGAGCCGAACAGCAGGTTGGCGCACCAGGTGAGCAGGCGGTTGCCCATGGCGTTGGCCGCCGACATCGACTGGCGGGTGCCCAGAAAGCGGGAACCGTACACCACTTTCGTCTCGCCCCGCTGAATGGGCTCGAGCAGGTGCAGGTAGTCGGCTGGGTCGTACTCCAAGTCGGCGTCCTGAATAATGACCACCTCGCCCTGGACCATGCCGACGCCGGTGGCCACGGCGGCGCCCTTACCGCCGTTCACCTCATGACGCACCACGCGCGTGCCCGGCACCAGGCCCTCCTGCTGCAGGATGTCCCAGGTGCCATCGCGGGAGCAGTCGTCCACGCAGATGATCTCTTTGTCCACCGGCACGGCGCGGACCCGGCGCAGGATCTCTTGGATATGGGCCCGTTCGTTGTAGACGGGCATAACGACAGAAAGATACGGCATGCTATGGCCTACAGCTCGCTGGCCAGTCCTTCCAACTCATGCTTCGGTTCTCGCAGCATCAACTCGGTGATGGCGCGATGTGGGTCGAGCCCTTCGTAGAGCACCCGGTAAGTCACCTCGGTGGCGGGCATCTCGACACCCAGCGTGGCGGCCAACGCCCGGGCCGCGATAGTGGTCGTCGGCCCCTCGGCCACGCCTCCCAAGGTCGCCAGCGCCTGATCCAAGGGCAGGCCGCGCGCAATGGCCTCGCCCAGCCGGCGGTTGCGGCTGAAGGGGCTGGTACAGGTGGCCACCAGGTCGCCAAGGCCTGCAAGGCCAAGAAACGTCATCGGGTGCGCTCCGGCAGCCACACCCAGGCGGGTCATCTCCGCCAACCCCCTGGTCATGTAGGCGGCCTTGGTGTTCGCCCCGTAGCCCCAGCCGTCGTTCAGGCCGGCGCCCATGGCCACGATGTTCTTCAGGGTACCGCCCAACTCCACTCCGGCAACATCGCTGCTGGAGTATACCCGAAAACGGGGAGTCATCATCATGTCTCGCACGCGATCGGCCAAGTCCAGGCTTGCTGCAGCGACCACTGTGGCCGCTGGGGAGCCTTGGAGTATCTCCCGCGAGATGTTGGGTCCGGACAGGACGCAGCAACGCTCGGCGGTACCGGGACCCAGCTCTTGCGCCAGCACCTGCGACATGCGGAGTGCGCTGCCGACCTCCAGCCCTTTCGCGGCGCTGAGCACCAGTGTGGCGGGCGGCAAGTGCGCCGCTACAAGGCGGGCGTTCTCCCGCACGCGCTGCGATGGCGTGGCGAACACGGCGAGGTCGGCTTGCCCGAAGGCTTCGGCCAGACTGGCGGTCGCGCGCAGCCCGGCCGGGAAGGGAATGCCGGGCCGGCGCGACCGCAACTCGCCGTCGGTGGTGATGGCGCGGGCTTCGGCCTCGGTGCGGGCCCACAAGGTGACGGCATGGCCCCGCTGCGCTAACAGCAGCCCCAGCGTGGTACCCCAAGCCGTGGTGCCAACGACACCGACGTTAGCCAACCGGCGCTCGTCGTGGTGCTGTGCGGCGCTTGGGCTGTTTGGGCGCCTTGGCCGCCGTAACCTGCCGGGGGCGCTTGGCGAGAACAACCGACTCCCCCAGCTTTGCTTCGGTACCCTTCAGCAGCCGCTGGATGTTGCCGGAGTGGCGGGCCACAATCAGCACACTGCCCGGAAGAACGTAGACCAAGTACTCGACAGGTGCACCAGATAGGAGCACCGTTGCCAAAGCGAACGGGAGCGCAACGGCGAGACCGACCATGGACCCCAGCGAGACGTACCGCGTGAGTGCGATGACGGCCACTGCAGAAAGCGTGACTGCCGTTGCAGCAAGCGGGAGCACCACGAAAAGGCCGCCCACCCCGGTAGTGACACCACGGCCACCCTTGAAGGCCAAGAACACCGGCCAGTTGTGGCCGGCCAGCACGGCAAGCCCGGCCAGCGCCTGCGCCAGCGGGCCAAGGCCCAGTGCTACGGGGGCCCAAACTGCCAGCACCCCCTTGCCGAAGTCGCCCACAAAGACCAGCGCGGCGGCGGTTTTGCCCAGCACCCGCATCACGTTGGTGGCGCCGGTGCTGCCACTGCCGTAGCTGCGCACATCCACACCCTTGGAGAAGCGGCCCAGCAGGTAGCCGGTGGGAAGCGCGCCCAGCAGGTACGCGGCCACCATCACCCCGGCGTAGTCGAGCGGGCTCATACTTGCTGTTCGGTCCGGGAGCGGAACTGCATGTTGATAGTCGTCCCCTCGAAACCATAGGCGCGGCGCAAGGTGTTCTCCAGGTAGCGGCGGTAGGAAAAGTGTATCAGCTTATCGTCGTTAACAAAGAACACGAAGGTGGGGGGTGATGTTGCAGCTTGCGTCACATAAAAGTGCTTCAGCGTGCGACCTTTGATGGCAGCCGGGGGGTGGTCGTAGATGGCCCGCTGGATCAGGCGGTTCAGGTCGCCGGTGTTGATGCGGATCTCGCGGTTGAGGTGCACCTGCATCACGGCCCGCAGCAAGTTGCCGATGCCCGCCCGGTTCTTGGCCGAGGTGAACACGATGGGCGCCCCAGGCACAAACTTCACCCGCCCGGCCAGCTCCATCTGCAACTTCTCGCGCTCAAGCTCCATCTCCTTCGAGAGGTCCCACTTGTTGACGGCAATCACCAGGCCCTTAAGCGCCTCCTGGATGTAGCCGCCGACGTGGGCGTCTTGGGCGGTCACGCCCTCGGCGCCATCGATGACCAGGATGGCCACCTGGGAGCGCTGGACAGCACGGATCGAGCGCATAACGCTGAACTTCTCGATACCCTGCTCCACCTTGCCTGCCCGGCGCACGCCCGCAGTGTCGATGAGGGTCATCGCGGTGCCCTCAAAGTCGAAGCTGCTGTCGATGGCGTCGCGGGTGGTGCCGGGGATGGGGCTCACCAGCACCCGCTCCTCGCCCAGAATGGCATTGACCAGGCTGGACTTGCCCACGTTCGGCCTGCCGACGATGGCCACGGGAATGCCGCGTACCGCGGCCTGGCCCTCGGTCTCGGGCGGCGCCACCTCGGCCACCCGGTCCATCAGGTCGCGCACGCCGATGCCGTGGTGCGCGCTGATGGTGAACAGCTCGTCGAGCCCCAGCGTGTAGAACTCCGTGGCGGTCTGCTCGCGGGCCTGGTTGTCGGCCTTGTTGGCCACCAGCAGCACCGGCTTGCCGGACCGCCGCAGCACGTCGGCCACATCGGCGTCGGCCGGCGTTGGGCCAGTGCGGGCGTCCACCAGAAATAGCACGACGTCAGCGTCTTCGATGCCCTCGCGGGCCTGCACCTGAATGCCGCGGGTGATAGCATCCTCGCCGTCGGGGTCTAGGCCGCCCATGTCGACGACGGTCAGCGGGACGCCGTTCCAGACGAAGTCGGCGTAGATGCGGTCGCGCGTGGTGCCGGGGATGTCCTCGACGATAGCCTCGCGGCGGCCGACGAGGCGGTTAAACAGCGTGGACTTTCCCACGTTGGGGCGGCCTACCAGGGCGATTACGCCGCGGGTGGCCTTGCGGGATGCTACCGCGGCTTCGACCGCGCTAGCAGCCTCTTGTTCGAAAGATTCGGTCATAGTTATGGGGTACTCGGGGTAAGCGTGACGGATACACGGGCGGGGGCGATGCGCACAACGCTGGTGCCGGGAGGCGCCGTCACCTGCGGTTCGATACTTACGGTACCGGCCGTGCGAGCGGTAACGGTGAGTGTCACACCTATCTTATCAAGGGTTGCCTCTTGAAGTGCGGGCCCTTCGCCCCGTATGACCACTTCGATGCTGTTTGCCCCCACCTGCGCGGTGAATCCCGGCGGTACACCCACCAGCCGCGGCGCCACCTGGAACATGGCGGTGCCCGAGAGCGGCTGAATGGTCACCTCCACCTGCACGGTGCTGCGGTTCACCAACGATACGCCGGCGGGCACATCAATGCCGACAGTACGCGTCACCGTGCCCGTCAGGTTGCTCACATCTACAGCGATTGTTCGCACAGTGGTCAGCGCTGCCAACAAGTCCTGTGGGCCCACCACCGCCACCACCGTGGGATCGACCCGCAGTTTGCTGACCCAGTAGCCGTTAGCCGGCGTGCCGCGCACCTCCGGCACCACCACCAGGCTCACGTAGTCGATGTGCCGGGTGATCGCGACCTCGGCCGTGAGGTCGCCGGGGTCGATCCGGACGCCGGTGATATCGTTGCCGCGCAGGGTACGGGCCGTCAGCCGGTAAGACTGGCGCAGGTTGGTGCGGGCGTCGCTGAGGTCGATGTCGGCGACCGCGGCGTCCACCAGGTTCACCAGGCGTTCGGGGCCATGCACCGTTACTCGCGTCAGGGTGAACTTCGGCTCCTCATAGGAGTAACCGAGCGGTGGCGCCCGCACCACGTTCATCTTGACCGGCACCGTGGCGCTCTTGGCGGCGTCGAACTGTACCGGGACCTCGCGCGGGATCACGTCGAGAATGCGAACCCGCCCGTCGTTGGCCTCCACCTGCACCGGCAGGGTGGCCTCGCCTTCCTTCTGGTCCGAAACGTCGACGATGGCGCGGAACGAGCGGTCGGACAGGGCATCCCACAGGTCGCTGGGGGCCGTGATGCGCAGCAGCACCGTCTCCAGGGGACCCAGCACCTCGACATCGGGCGCCTGGTTCACGGCGCGCACGGGTACACGGATGGGGAAGACCCCAGTGCGCGGGGGGTTCTGCTCGGTGCTGATGAAGACATACAAGGCACTCGAGAGGGCCACCGACAGTAAGGCCATGGAGCCGTTGGCGCGGAACGACCCAAACACCGCGGCGCCCAGGCTGCTCACCGCACGCAGCGCCTGCCCAACCAGTTCGCCGAAGCTCTCTCTATCCATGCGCCGAGGCCTCGCCGGACTGCGGGCCCTGATCGGACTTGCGCCGGCCGTTGCGCCGTGGCGGAGCGAAGAAGCCAATCAGGTGGTCGCGGATCTGGTCGGCGTTCTCGCTGGGTAGCAGCGCCACCACTTGACCGTTGTGCACAATGGACACAGTGCCACGCTCCTCCGACACCGCGATGGCCACGCAGTCGGTACGCTCGCTGATGCCCAGCGCGGCTCGGTGGCGGGTGCCCATGCC
>CAXNDA010000058.1:0-9098 GCA_964200875.1 Chloroflexota bacterium
GTGGAAGCGCACCAGCGCAGGCCCCCGCCGCCACCAGCGCGCCGCCACCCACTGCCACCACGGCCCCCGCGCCGACCGCCGCAGCACCGGGGGCGGGTTCGCCGACATCCTGAGGGGGGCCCAGGGTGTTAGCTACAAGGCCAGCTACAAGATGACCATTTCTGGCAGCGGTCAGGCCATGACCATGGAGATGACAACGTACGTGAAGCCGGGCAAACGGCGCACCGATTCCGCGGGAATCATGGGCATGGGCGCAGCGAGCACCTACAACCTGGACACCGGCGACTTCACATGCAGCGGCCAGGGCGCCACCGGCAGGTGTACCAAACTGACGGCTGCCGAGCGCACCCAAAACCCCGTTCCGGAGGACCTTACCAAGGTAGCCGCCGACTACGAGACTTCGCCGGCCGGACAGCGCCAAGTTGCGGGGCAAAATGCCCAGTGCTTCCTGATGAAGGCCAAGGTTCCTACTGCGTCTTTTAGCGAGGCGACCACGTGCATGACGGCATCGGGTATCCAGGTTTACATGCAGGCGAAGATGGCCCAGGGTGAAATGATCCAGGAAGCCACCAGCGTGAGCACGACGGTGTCCGACGCTGACTTTCAGCTTCCGTACCCCGTAACCGAAGCCTCCAGCATTCCAGGCTTTCCAGCGGGACAACTACCGCCAGGTTTCCCCAGCGGGCAGC
The DNA here is from genome assembly GCA_964200875.1 of Chloroflexota bacterium. Classification (GTDB taxonomy): domain Bacteria; phylum Chloroflexota; class Dehalococcoidia; order SHYD01; family SHYD01; genus SHYE01. The sequence continues at coordinate 690 of CAXNDA010000058.1, forward strand.
TGCCACCGGGAATCCCCCGCCAACCCTAATCACACGCCGGCACCGAACGCAACGGACAATCCCGCCCCAGATAGGGCGGGATTGTCCGTTGCCAGACCCAGCGTGCGTGCGATGTTCGTGACACGCTGAACCGACGCCTGAGCCTGTAGACAAGCGAAAGCCCCTGGTGAAGAACACCAAGGGCTTCAGTTTCTGTCCGCACGTTCCCCTAATTGGCCAGGGCTATTTTGCGGGGCCGGCCGCGACGCCGCTCACCCTCGAGCCAGAACAGGAGTTCTTCGCCAGCTTTGTGAATCTTGACGTTCTTGCCGGCCAGCTTAGCAGCACGGCGCAGGCGCAAGGCCAGTGCCCGCAAGGTCTCCCCCTCCGCAGCCTGGAGCTTGCCGGCCTTGCCGGGCGTCAATGCGTCGAGGTAGCGCTGATACTCAGCGACCATCCGGTTACCCTTCGCCGCCGATGCTTTTGTCATCGCGTCTGCAAGGTTTAGTACTTCGAACACAGGCATCCAACCACCACCCCGTAAAGAATTCTGAACGTTTTAAGCCTAGGCTAGGCATAAGTGGTTGTCAAATCTTTACGCTGGTTGTAAGAGTTCCGAAGTAGGGGTTGATGTCATTCCGAGTCCGCGAGGAATCCCTTTGTTCCCGTATGGTGTCAGCGTCTTGGCACGAAGGGACCCCTCCCTTGCGCCGGGATGACACCGCGGCAAGTCGCTAGTGGTGCGGCCCATTTTGCAGTGATGCTCGACGAAGGCGGGGGTGTTCGAGGGGGAACCCCCGCGACTCCCGAAGAGCTCCATGGATGGGCGGGGGGAACCCTCGCGCTCATCCGAAGGCCGCGAGCCAAGCCACATCACACTACCTGCATCGCACCACGAGTACCCGCAAATCTGAGCCCTTACCGCCGATAGCGCGTGACACCGGTAGCGTGGCCCAGAAGACGATTTCGCCGCGGTTGGCGCCCGCGCCAGGCAATTCTGTTTGTCGTTGAGTAAGCGGGCGATTCATGCGCATTGACTGGCTTTCGGAAGCGTTTATCTCGCGTGGAACGCACCGATCCCAGAAGCCACAGTGCTCGGCCGTACGCGTCCGGAGAGTCAATGTCCGCCAATTATCCACGAATATTCCACGGTGAGAGGGCCGCCGTTACCCTCGAGGATCGCTAGCTATTGCTGCGAAAACACTCGCAATGCGCGGTCTTTGCACATATCCGTTATCAAGGCCAGCCGGCAGCGATTGGGCGGCACGTCATCCTCACGAGCGGGGGCTCCAGTCGCCTGGGTAAACGGGCGGCGCCCGTGATCACTTTCGGGAGCGGTACAACTCCTGTACAATCGACCCAGGCAATGCGGCTGGCGTAGCTCCCCGGATCGAAGCGTTGCCGGCCGCCGGACACGAGCCCGACAGAAAGGCGGATTGCGTACCATGACGCTCAGCGCTGAATGGCGAACCAGCCACGATTCCGACACCATTCTGATAGTCCGAGACGAAGCGACCGTGGTGGAGGCGCTGAAGGCCGAACCGATGGCCCTCTCGACCCTGCTGACCGAGACCGGTGACCTGAATGACTGGCGCGGTGATCAGCCAATCCCCGGCGACCGGCGCGCTCCGGCAGCGTGGGGCGACCTAGTTATCGCGCGGGCGGCCACCGGCGAGGTCATCAACATGGACCCGCGACTCTACTGGGAGGGCATCTACACGTGGTTCCGCTCCCGCGGGGTGGACTATGACACCTGGCGGCGATAGCGCGAACTAGTCTTAGGCCCTGCGCACGCGGATTAGGGTGCTTGGTAAGAGCTCAGTCTGAGGCGGCTGGCGCTCGGCTATGTGTCATGCCGACGTAAGGAGGCATCCGGCGGGGCCGGGGCGCGGTAAGGCTGACTCGCTCAGCCCTGCCCGCCATGTGGCCCGGTCCGGAGCGTAGGTGTCGGGAAGGGTGTCGAGTGCCCCAATGCTACCCTAGGCGGCCTCCAGCTTGGCCTTAATCCTCTCCAGCGACTGGGTGGTCCACTTGCTGCCGAACAGCGGCCAGAACACCGCGCCCTGCAACAACAGAAAGGGTAGCGGCGCCGACAACCGACCAAAGCCATAGTCCAGCCGTACGCCATCGCCTACCGGGGTGATGTTGAAGTGCCACTTGAAATGACCACTGCTGTCGGCTGCATCGAAGGCAAACCGGCGTGGGCGCTCCACTTCCAGAATTTGGCCATGACCATGCGGCTTGCCCATGAAGTCAGCGTCCGATGTGTACGTGGTTCCCACCTGTACCGGGCCCTTGACCTGCACCACCAGGGGCTGAGCGCTCCACTCCGGATGCTTACTCAGGTCGGAGACATAGTCGAACACCGCCTCCGGCGTGGCATGAATATGGATACTCTGGCCGCGTGTAAACATGCTGACCTCCAGAATGTAAGCTAACGCTATCATTGGGCATCGACGCTTAAGCGGTCAAGCCCGTTCGCCCCTCGGAAGGGGTCCCTGTGCCCCCGTTTGGCGCACACAGCTTGCAGCACCTCCCTTCAGCCGATAGAATATGCCAGCTTGGGCACGCACACGCGTGTCCGGGACAGGTGTGTACACCTCACGCGGGAGGCCCTTTTCGTGCATCGATTCGACTATTACACGCCGGCCACGGTGGCCGAGGCCGTAGACCTGCTGCGCTCCAAGGGGGCCGGCGGCAAGATCTTCGCGGGTGGCACCGACCTGATGCCGGCCATGAAGGAACGCGGGCGCCATCCAAGCTATGTGGTAAGCCTCAAGAACATCACCGACCTCAAGGGCATCGCCTTCGACGCCAGCAGCGGGCTGCGGATTAAGGCCGGAACCCGGATGTCGGCGATTCACAAGGACGCCACGGTGCAACAGCACTATCCGGTGATTGTGCAGGGCGCCAAGCTGATTGGCTCGCTGCAAACGCAGAACCTGGCAACCATCGGCGGCAACGTGTGCAACGCAGCGCCTTCGGCCGACGCAGTGCCGGCCTTCGTGGTTCTCGACGCTACGGCCACCGTGCAGGGGCCTGGCGGGACCCGCTCGCTCCCCATCACCGAGGTGTTCAAGGGCCCAGGGCAGACCTCGCTGGCTGCCGACGAGATCATGACCGAGTTGCAGGTCCCGGCGCCTCTGCCCCGGAGCGCTGGCTACTATCTGCGCCATGTGCCCCGCAAGGAACTGGACATCGCCATCGCCGGGGTTGGCGTGTACGTTCAGCTCGACGAGGCGCTGCAGAAGATCACCCACGCTCGGGTCTGTTTGTGCGCGGTCGCGCCGGTGCCCATGCGAGCCACGGGCGCCGAGGCAGCGCTGGTGGGCCAGCCCGCCACGGCCGACACCATCGCTAAGGCGGCTACGGCGGCGGCGGCCGACGCTCGGCCCATCTCCGACCAGCGGGGCAGCGCCGACTTCCGGCGATTGCTGGTCAACGCCCTCACCGTCAAGACCCTGACCGCCGCACTCGACATGATCCGGGCCGGCCGGTAGCTCGAAAGGAACTCTATGGCAAAGCGTACATTCGCACTCAATGTGAACGGCGGGGACTACGAGGTTTTCGTCGAGCCCAACAGTTGTCTCCATGACACCATCCGCGATCAACTGGGCTTCACCGGCACCAAGGAGGGCTGCGGCACTGGTGACTGCGGCGCCTGCACGGTTTGGCTCGACGGCGCTCCCGTCACCAGTTGCCTGATGATCGTGGGCGAGGCCGAGGGCACGGCGGTCACCACTATCGAGGGCTTAGCGACAGACGGCGTTCTGAGTCCGCTGCAGCGAGCCTTTGTAGAGCACCACGGCATGCAGTGCGGCTACTGCATTCCCGGTATGCTTATGTCGTCGGCCGCGTTGCTGCGTGACAATCCGCACCCGTCCGAGGATGAAATCCGGCATGCGATTGCCGGCAACCTCTGCCGGTGCACGGGCTACACCAAAATCGTCGAAGCCATTCAGTCGGCTGCCAAAGCCTAGGAGGTTCACATGACCACCGTTGCTCGACCCAATTATCGCTTCGTCAACAAGAACCAGCCCCGGCTGGAGGGTGTGGCCAAGGTCACCGGCCGCACCCAGTACACGGCAGACATCAAGCTGCCGCGTTTGGCCGTGATGAAGCTGCTGTTGGCGCCTCACGCCCACGCCATCATCAAGAAGTTGGACATCAGCAAGGCACAGGCCTACCCAGGCGTGGCCGGCGTGTTCACCGCCGACGATATCCCCGCGGTGCACGCCAAAGACGGCGCTGCCCGGCTCACCACCCCCTTCGCCTCTCGCGAGGTGGTGTTCTACGGCCAGCCGGTGGCCGGTGTGGTGGCCGAGGATCCCTCGATTGCGGAAGAAGCGCTGGACCTGATTGAGGTGGAGTACGAGCCGCTGCCCGCCGTCATCAACATCCTCGACGCACTTAAGATGGATGCGCCAAAGGTCCGCGGGTCGCTGGCCGGTTCCGACAACTCGGAGCTGGCCGCCCACAGCACGGTGGCCGCCGCAGCCGAAGAGGAGCACGACGACAAGACGCCGCCGAACGTCACCCACCGCTTGGTCTGGGCTCGCGGCGACGTTGAAGCCGGATTCAAGGAAGCCGACTACATCATCGAGAAGAAGTTCTTTGCCTCCTGGGTGCACCAGGGCTACATCGAGACCATGACGGCGACGGTGGACTGCGACCTGGATAACAATTACCACGTGTGGATTAGCACCCAGGGCAGCTTCACCAGCCGTGAGAATCTGGCGAAGTTCTTGGGCGTGCCCGAGAGCAAGATTGTGGTGGAGTTCCTGGAGATGGGCGGCGGCTTCGGTGGCAAGATCCAGCCGTATGCGGCCACCTACCCCGCCATGGCCGCCCGCGCGCTGAAGCGCCCGGTACGCCTGCAATTGACCCGCAGCCAGGACATCCGCGCCGGGAACCCCGCTCCGCAAGGCTACTTCGAGATCAAGCTGGGCGCGAAGAAAGACATGACCATCACGGCCCTGCAGGCCAAGGCGGTCTACGACTCCGGCGCATTCCCCGGCAGCCCGCTGATGGCCGGCGGCAACCTGCTCGGCAGCTACTATCAGACGGCGAACCAGGAAATCGAGGGCATTGAGGTCATCACCAACCGGGTGAACCAGGGTGCGCTGCGAGCCCCAGGCACGCCACAAGCCACCTTCGCCATTGAGTCGGCTGTCGACATGATGTGCGAGGAGGCCGGCTTCGACCGCTGGGACTTCCGCACCAAGAACGCCGTGGTCGAGGGTTCGCCCATGGCCAACGGCCGCAACTACCCGAAGATCGGCCTGAAGGAAGTGTTGGCCAAGTTCAAAGAGACCAACTTCTGGAAGAACCGCGAGGCCAAGCCGAACCTGCCCGGCAAGAAGATCGGCGTGGGCTGGGCCATCGGCGGTTGGCTGGGCGGCGGCGCTCCCTCCAGCGCAGCCGTGGTGCTGAACCCCGACGGCACGCTAAATCTAGAAGTGGGTGCGAACGACATCTCCGGTGTCCACACCTCCTTTGCCCAGATCGTGGCCGAAGTCTTCAACACGCCGATGGACCGCATCAGCATGAAGGTAAGCAACACGGCAGCCTCGCCCTACGCCGGCATGAGCGCCGGCAGCAAGACGCTGCGGACGGTCGGCCTTTCGGTGCACGCAGCAGCGATGGACGCCCGCAATCAGATGTTCAAGATTGTGGCCGAGAAGCTGGAGTGCAGCCCCGACGACCTGGAGAGCGTGGACGGCGCCATCCGGGTGAAGGGCACGCCAGACAAGTCGATGACGTTTGCGACCCTGGGCACCATGAGCACCGGCTACGGCTCGCCCACCCCCGTCATCTACGGGCGGGGAGCGCTGGCCAGCCCGCCCATGGCCCCCGGATTCGCCCTCCAGGCCGTCAAGGTGGCGGTCGACGACCTGACGGGTCTGGTGGAGATTCTGGAGGCCTGCTGCGTGCAGGACGTCGGCTTTGCCATCAATCCGCTAGCCGTCGAGAGCCAGATTCAGGGCGGCATGGTGCAGTCGCTGGCGCTGGGTTACTCCGAGGAGATCGTGTGGGACGAGGCAGGCATTCTGCGCAATCCCAGCTTCCTAGACTACCGCCTGCCGACCGCGCTGGACATCCCAGACATTGAGGTGGCTCTGGTAGAGGTGCCGGTCGAGGGCGCTGGGCCCTTCGGCGCCAAGGGCATGGGCGAGCCGCCGATCGCCCCAGGGGCGGCAGCGTTCGTCAACGCCGTGTTCAATGCCACCGGCGCCCGGGTCGACACCATTCCGGCGACCGCTGAGCGCATCATGAAGGCACTCGGCAAGCTGTAGACCAGTAACGGATAAGCGGAGAGGCCCGCCGGGAGACCGGCGGGCCTCTTGCGTGACACGCAATGGACATCCAATTCCGCACCCGGACGCTCGAAAGGTGCTACCAAGACACCGGCAGCGCAACGCGCGCCTGGGGCCCGGTTATCGCTGAGCGCTATCAGTACGTGGTTGGCTTGCTCTTCGAAGCGCGTACTGTCGCTGATATCGCGAGCGTCCGCTTGCTTCGCCTCCCACCCACTCCACGGTCAACGCGCGGGCGAGCACGCTCTGACGCTTCAGGGACGCTGGAGGCTCATCGTACGGTTCCACGCAAACGAAACGACGATTCTCGCTATAATCGAGGACGTGAGCAACCACTATGGTGACTAAAGCTACCACCCATGTTCGGCCCGACCGGGCACTCCATCCTGGCAAGATGCTGGGGTGGGAATTGCGCGCACGGCACATTACTAGGGCGGCGTTCGCCGCGGCAATTGGGCTCCAACGAACATCGTTGACCGACATCATTCTGGGTAGCGCCCCCATCACGAGCGGCGTAGCAGCCGGCTTGGAGCGAGAACTCGAGACCCCGGCCTACCTGTGGCTGAACCTCCAGGTCAGCTACGATGAGGACCTGCGACGGCTGAACCCCAAGCAGTGAGTCCTCCGGCCAGCTCCTTCCTCGACCTCACCGTGTCCGGCGCCCAGGTGCGCGCCCACTACCACGAGCTGGGGCCGGTCGACGGCGTGCCCGTGCTGTTCGCACACACCGGCGGGGCCGCCGCCAGCGCGTGGATGTGCTGGTACCGGAACCTCGAGGCCTTTGCCGAGGCCGGTTACCGGGTCATCGCCCCCGACAGCGTCAACGCCGGCCAAACTGAAGTGTTGGCGGGCGGCCCCGTGCGTAATCCCGATTTCCTGCTGGCGCTGCTCGACGCCCTGCGCGTGGAAAAGGCGCACCTAATCGGGAACTCCGGCGGCGGTATGGCCGTCACCACGCTGGCTGTCGAGTCACCGGAGCGAGCCCTTAGCCTGATCCTCAGTGGCGGTGAACCCCGCACCGCTACCCGCGACGCCGCAGCGATCGTGCCCCGCTTAGGGCGGACGCCGCGCATGGATCAGGTGCGCGCGATGCTTGCCAAACCCGAGGTCACCGAGGCGGACATGCGCCAGGCGACCGCGGCGTTTTTCTGCGACAGCAGCCACGCCGAGGTGGACGTAGTGACGCAGATGCGCCTGGAGACAATTCGGCGGCCGGGGATGCGCGAGCGGGAATTGGCCGGAGCGCTGGCACAGGTGGAAGGCGGCCGGTCGGTGACCAACCACGACCTGTTTCTGGCGATCGAAGCACCTACCTTGTTGCTGCACGGCGCTGAGGAGCCCGGCTTCTACGACCCGGACGACGAGGCTCCGTTGCTGGCGGCTGCTATGGCCGTGGTGCATCTTATCCCGACCTGCCACCTGCAATTGGTACCCCACTGCGGTCACTGGCCCCAGATCGAGGCCGCTGATTATTACAACAAGACCTGCCTGAACTTTCTGAAATACAGCGCCACCGGCCCAATCTGGTAGCGTGGAAGACCTGCTGGCACAGTGGGGATACGCCGGCCTGTTTCTGGTGAGCTTCATCTCAGCAACAGTGGTGCCGCTAGCTACCGAGCCGGTGGTGGTCGGCCTGCTGGCACTGGGGTACAGCCCAGTGGTGGTCATTGCAGTAGCGCTGGCGGGCAGCACGCTGGGGTCGCTCACCACGTACTGCGTCGGCCGCTACGGCAGCGTGCTGTTCTTCGGGCGGTTCGCCAGCCGCTTCGCCGCGGCCGAGGAGCGGCATCTGCCGCGCGCCCGGGCGCTGTTCGACCGCTGGGGTGCGCCGATCATGTTCCTGTCGTGGTTGCCGGTTATCGGCGACGCAATGGCGCTGGTGGCGGGCGCGGCAGCCGTACATCCGGTGCGGTTCATCATGTGGGTGGCGGCCGGGCGCGCCGCGCGCTACGTGGTCGTGGTGGCCGTCACGCTGGGGGCCCTCAGCGTCTTCAAGTGAGGGCCCGCGTGCCAAGCTATGGGACAGGCGGTATGAACTCAGTCTTCGGGTGCCGGGTTCATCGCACCGCTGTCGAACCGCGGCTCCGAGTGGCCTCGCTTCTCCCGCCCGCCC
>CAXNDA010000059.1:0-9061 GCA_964200875.1 Chloroflexota bacterium
AGGTGTACCTTGTCTCGTCGTTTCGGTAGCATCCCATGCACCGTGTACCCCGGGGCCTTCCGAGGCGAGTACGAAGTGCGCGAACACCTCCTGGGGAAACCCAAGAGGTGTTCGCTTTCGCACCCGTGAGCTCGACCAACGAAGTACAAACGCCCGTATTGCCATCGGGCAGCACTGGAAAGCTACAGGTGGTGGTGGTTCATGAAGGGGCTGACTCTTTCCTCATCGACCTGCCGGGAGAGACCCATCCTGTGGGCCCGCGTCTGCGCGTCCCCCGGCAGTGGGTTACGGTCCATTAGCCATGATCCTGTGCGACGCTGATATCGAAGAGGAAATCAGACAAGGGCACCTTCGCTTTGATCCCCCAGTGGGCGAGACGCAGATTCAAACGGCGTCCGTAGACCTACGCCTGGGGAGCGAACTGCGAATCCCACAGCGTTGAGCGGCCTCATCCTCTCTCCGAATGAGCGCATCTCAGCTGAGCACCTCGGGGTGCTGCATCAGATACCCACCTCCGGCTATATTCTCCCGCCGGGTGGATTCGTCCTTGGCTCCACCTACGAGTCAGTTCATCTTCCTCTGGAGCTCTCCGCACGGCTTGAAGGCAAGAGTTCTATAGCCAGGGTGGGCCTGGTAGTGCACATCACGTCGGCACACATCGCCCCGGGTTTCTCAGCGCCGATCGTGCTGGAGATCGCCAATCTCGGAGTGAATTCGGTGGTTTTGGTGCCGCGGATGTTCATCTGCCAGCTGGTGCTCGAGCGGCTTTCTGGGCAGCCGAAGTCTGGCTACCAGGGTCGGTTTCAAGGGCAAACCTCGGCTTAGTCACAGCCTCGGGAGACGCCAGGAGCTATACAAGATCCCGGCGTCTCGCTCGCCTGCCCTACCGGCGGCCCACCCCGCTGTGCTAGACTATCGGGGAGCGGCAGCGGTTCCCCGTTGCATGCGCTGGTTCATCCTGGCCGGCGTACCCCACCGCGAGTAGGAAATTGGGGCCTGCCCCCTTAGCCCGCCCGGATAGGCGGACAGCAGACAAGGAGTTCGTATGTCCACATTGGTTTCTATGAAGTCCCTCTTGGAGGCTGGCGTCCACTTCGGCCACCAGACCCGCCGCTGGAATCCCCGCATGCGCCGGTTCATTTTCACCGAGCGCAACGGCATCCACATCGTCGACCTACAACAGACGGTCACCCGGCTTTCGGACAGCTACAACTATGTGCGCGATCTGGTCGCGGCTGGTGGGTCCGTGCTGTTCGTGGGCACCAAGAAGCAGGCGCAAGAGGCGGTGGAGCTGGAGGCGCGGCGCTGCGGCATGTACTTTGTGAATCAGCGCTGGCTGGGCGGCACACTGACCAACTTCGCCACCATCCAGTCCCGTATCGATTACCTGGTACGGCTGGAAGACCGCCGAGCCAAGGGCGAGTTCGGCTTCCTCCCGAAGAAGGAGGCCCTGAAGCTGGAGGAAGAGATTCAGCGGCTGAACCGGCAGCTTGGCGGCATCAAGGAGATGACCAAGCTCCCCACTGCGCTGTTTATCATCGATACGCCCAAGGAGCAGATTGCGGTCAGCGAGGCGATGCGGCTCAACATCCCCATCGTGGCGATTGCCGACACCAACTCCGACCCCGACCAGATCGACTACCCGATTCCGGGGAACGACGACGCCATCCGAGCGGTGAAGCTGATCACCGGCAAAATGGCAGACGCCGTGCTGGAGGGCCTTGCCGCTCGCGAGTACTACGGCGAGGACGAAGTGATGGAAGACACCGGCTCGCACATCTACGACCCGACCGATGATCCCGAGAAACCCGAACCCGAAGCCGCCGCCGAACCCGTCGAGGCGCAGGCCTAAGGCCCACGTAACGCAAGGAGCAGAAGCTTGGCAGAGATTTCCGCAGCGGCGGTAAAGGAATTACGCGACCGCACAAATGCAGGTGTGATGGATTGTCGCAAGGCACTGGAAGAAAACGACGGCGACCTGGACAAGGCCGCCAAGTGGTTGCTGGAGGCCGGCGCCATGAAAATGGCAAAGCGGTCTGATCGTGACACGGGGCAGGGCGCGGTGGAGTCCTACATCCACGGCGGCCGCATTGGCGTGCTGGTGGAGATCAACTGCGAGTCCGACTTCGTGGCCCGTACCGATGCCTTCAAGGGCTTAGCCCACGACCTAGCGATGCAGATTGCCGCCACCAACCCGAAGTTCGTCGAGCAGTCGGAGTTGCCGGCCGGGTCCGAGGACGATCCCAAAGAGGTGGTGCTGCTCATGCAGCCCTACATCAAGGATCCCAGCAAGTCGATTGACGAGCTGGTGAAGAGCGTGAGTGCGACCACCGGCGAGGTGATTCGCGTGCGCCGCTTCAGCCGGTTCGAACTCGGGGGAGACTAACCCTCCGTGCGGCAACCCTACCGCCGGGTACTGCTCAAGCTCAGCGGCGAAGCGCTGCAGGGCGAAGGGCAGTTCGGCATCGACGTGCGCGTGGTGCAGTACCTGGCCACCTCTATTCACGAGGCCGCCCAGTCGGGGACAGAAGTCGCTATCGTGGTCGGTGGCGGCAACTTCCTGCGGGGCAGCGCCTTTGAGGGTGTCATCGACCGCGCCACGGCTGATTACTGCGGCATGCTGGCCACGGTCATCAACAGCCTGATGCTGCAGGACGCGCTGGAGGCGGTGGGATCGGTGGTACGCACCCAGACCGCTCTGCCCATTCAAGCTGTCGCTGAGCCCTACATCCGCCGCCGTGCCATGCGCCACCTGGAAGAGGGCCGCGTGGTGGTGTTCGGCGCAGGGTCAGGTAATCCCTTCTTCACCACCGACACCGCCGCGGCGCTGCGGTGCCTGGAGATGGGCGCCGACGTGCTACTGATGGGCAAGAACAAGGTGGACGGCGTGTACGACGCTGACCCCCGCAAGGTGCCCGGCGCTCAGCGGTTCGACCGCCTGACCTATCGTGACGTCCTTGATCGCCGCCTTGAAGTGATGGATACCACCGCGCTCACCATGTGCATGGAGAACAACGTTCCCATTGTGGTGTTCGACCCGCTGACACCCGGCAACATTAAGCGGGTGGTCTGTGGCGAGGAGATCGGCACCCTGATCGCGGCCGACGCTGCACTCACGCCGTCGGCCAAGGCATAATCGCACGTCTACTATGCTGAGAGGCAGCCATGATTGACGACACGCTAAAGCAAGCTGAACACAAAATGCAGACCACCCTGGAGGTGGAAGCCCGCGAACTGGCGACGATTCGTACCGGTCGCGCTCAGGCTTCATCGGTAGAACACCTGCGGGTGGACTACTACGGCACCCCGACGCCGCTGGTGCAGATGGCCACTATCGCGGTCCCCGATGCCCGCACCGTCACCATTCAGCCATGGGACCGTGCGGCCCTCGAACCCATCGAGAAGGCGATCCAAAAGTCCGACCTCGGCATCACCCCGAATAACGATGGCAGCATTATCCGGCTGAACTTCCCGCAGCTCACGCAGCAGCGCCGCCAGGACCTGGTGAAGACCGTGCGCAAGCGGCTTGAGGACGGTAAGGTGGCGCTTCGCAACGTGCGCCGCGAGGCTCAGGACGACATGCGGGCGATGGAAAAGCGCAAAGAGATCTCGGAAGACGAACACAAGCGGGCGGATCAGCGGCTGCAAAAGCTGCTGGATAGCTACGTCGAGAAGATAGACGCTACCGGCAAGGCCAAAGAGGCCGAACTGATGGAGATCTAGGTTGTCGCCGTCTCTGCCCGGGCGCAGCGCCCCTGCCGCCATGCCGACAGCGGAGACTACGGAGTCATCAGCCCGTATCCCGCAGCATGTCGCCATCATCATGGACGGCAACAGCCGGTGGGCAAAACGCCGCCATCTGCCCACGCTCGCAGGGCACCGTGCGGGCACCGAGAACATCCGTAAGGTCATCCAAGCCTTCGCCGATCACGGCGTGAAGTGTCTGACGCTCTACGCCTTCTCCACCGAAAACTGGAACCGGCCCGCCGACGAGGTGAGCGGCCTGTTCGGCATTCTGGTGGAGGTGATCGGCCGGGAGACGCAGGAGCTGCATCGGCGGGGCGTGCAGGTGCGCCACATCGGCTCCTTCGAGAACGTGCCGCAGCATCTGCAAGACGCCATTTTGCGAGGCGTGGAGCTGACCAAACACAACGACCGCATGACGCTCTGCATCGCCTTCAACTATGGCGGGCGGAAGGAGATCGTCGAAGCGGTGCGCCGGCTGGTGCAAGAGGGCGTGCCCGCCGGCCAGATCGATGAAGCCGCCATCAGCAGCCGGCTGTACGCGGCCGATCTCCCCGACCCCGACCTGATTGTGCGGACCGGCGGCGAAATGCGCCTGAGCAACTTCCTCATCTGGCAGGCGGCGTACGCCGAGTACTTCGCCACCGAGACCTTCTGGCCGGACTTCGGCCCCAAGGACATCGACGCCGCACTGCAGGCGTACGGCCAACGCAAGCGCCGCTTCGGCGGCCGCGATGACGCCTAGCAGCGCCCGCATCTAGCGTGCAAAGTGACAGCACCGAAGGGGATGCCAAGCCTGCGGGCATGAGCAACCTCGCCCAGCGCCTTATCGTGGCCGCCATCGGCATCCCGGTGTTGTTGATGGTCATCATCACCGGCAGCACCACGTACTCCGCAGTTGTCGCATTGACGGCTCTGGCTGCGGTTCGCGAGTTCACCCGCATTGCGCGATCAGCCGGCGCCCGGCCTAACACGCTGATCCTGCCGGCGGGCGTTGCGCTCTACGTGATTAACGCCACGCAGCAGGAGGCGGCGGCACCTGCGATCACCGGTCTGGTGTTCACCGCTGCGATTGCCTGGGGCGCCTTCCGTCCACGCGACCCGCTGGCCATCAGCAACGTGGTGTGGACCATCGTCGGCACGCTCTACGCAGGGTTTCTGTTCAGCCACTGGCTGGTGCTGCGCCAGATTCCGCAGGGTATGGAGTGGACGTTGCTGGCGCTGTTCGGCACCTTTGCCAACGACACCGCGGCGTACGCGGTGGGCAGGCTCATCGGCCGGCACAAGATGGCGCCAAGCATCAGCCCCGGCAAAACCTGGGAGGGCGCCGCTGGGGCACTGGTCGCCACGTCGCTGGCGGTCCCCGCGCTGGCCACGGCGCTCGGTCTGCCGTTGACAGAGCCCATGTGGTTGCTGGGCCCCGGACTCTCGGTGGCGGCCCAAGCCGGCGACCTCGCGGAGTCGAAGCTGAAGCGGCTGGGGAACGTCAAGGACTCAGGTGCGATGTTCCCTGGACACGGAGGCCTTCTGGACCGACTTGACGCCTTGGTCTTCGTCGGACCGCTCGTGTACTATTGGAGTATATGGGTGTCTCCGCTTCCGTGAAGCGCCTCGCTGTTCTCGGTTCCACCGGTTCCATTGGCCGCCAGACCTTGGACATCGTGCGGAGTACACCGGGCTTTGCGATCGTTGGCCTTGCCGCAGGCCGGAATGTCGATCTGCTGGCGCAGCAGGTGGCCGAGTTCCACCCGGCCATGGTCAGCATCGGCGACGGCACGGCCCTCCTCCCCGACCCGCTGGGGCGTGCTGAGCGGGTCTCGCTTGAAGCTATGGCGGCTTCCCCCGACGTCGACCTGGTGGTGGTCGGCACCGTCGGTATGGCGGGCTTGGCGCCGACGCTGGCTGCGCTGAAAGCCGGCAAGGCGGTGGCGCTGGCCAACAAAGAGGTCTTCGTCATGGCGGGGCATCTGGTCACCGAGACCGCCAGGCGCTATGGCGGTACGCTGCTTCCGGTGGATAGCGAGCACAGCGCCATTTGGCAGTGCCTGATCGGCGAAGCAGGCGACCCGTGGCCCGCGATCGACCGTATCATCCTCACCGCATCGGGCGGCGCGTTCCGCGACCTGCCTGCTTCGGCGCTGGCTGCGGTTACGCCTGCAGAGGCGTTGCGCCACCCAACCTGGCGTATGGGCGACAAGATCACCGTTGATTGTGCGACGCTGATGAACAAGGGTTTCGAGGTGATTGAGGCGCACTGGCTGTTTGGTTATCCGCTGTCTCAGATAGACATAATGTTGCATCGAGAGAGCATTGTGCACTCAATGGTCGCCTTCCCGGACGGTTCGGTGAAGGCGCAACTGGGCACGCCTGACATGCGGGTGCCGCTGCAGTTCGCCCTCACCTACCCGCAGCGGGCCCCATCGCCAGCCGCGACTCTCGACTTGCTGACGGCGGGACCGCTGACCTTCGGCGCCGTTGATTATGATCAGTACCCGTGCCTTAAGCTGGCGCTGCAGGCCGCACACGCCGGCGGTACGTATCCTGCGGTGCTCAGCGCTGCAGACGAGGCCGCGGTCCAGCTATTCTTAAATGGCAGGATTGCTTTCACCGAGATTCACCAGCGGGTAGACGAAGCGCTGCAGCGCCACGAGTCAACGCTGGATCCCACGCTCGACGATGTGTTGGAAGCCGACGCCTGGGCGCGCCGGCACGTTACGCTTTCGCTCGCAGTCTAGGAGGGTACATGGCAGGATTGCTCGACACCGGTGGCAGCATCCTCGTCTTTTTGGCGGTGCTGTTGGTGTTGGTGGTTTGGCATGAGCTGGGGCACTTCACCACCGCCAAGCTCTTCAAGGTCAAGGTCGAGGAGTTCGGCGTCGGCTATCCGCCTAAGGTGTTCGGCAAGATGTTTCGCGGTACCGAGTACACCGTGAACCTGCTGCCGCTTGGTGGCTTCGTGCGGATGGTGGGCGAAGAGAATCCCCAGGAGCCGGGAAGCCTGGCGAGTAAGAGCATCCTGCAGCGGCTGATTGTGCTCTCTGCCGGGTCGGCCATGAACGCCATTCTGCCGGTCATACTGCTCACCGGTTTGGCTATGGCGCCCCGCCAGGTGCTGGTACAGCCCATCGTTGTCGGCGCCGTCTCCGACGGTTCTCCGGCGGCGAGTCAGGGGATTCAACCCGGCGACCAGATCATGCGGATGAACGACCGGGAGATTCGAGGTCCCCAGGACCTGGCCTATAACCTGCAGTTGAACGCGGGAACCACCGTTGAGCTGATGCTGCGGCGGGAGGGTTCGGACGGCATTGTGCGAGCGCCGCGGCAAACCTTCACCGCTCGGGTGCCGATTGAGTACCCGGGCACCTTCGACGCCTCGGGCATCGCACCGGGGGGCATGCTGGTCACTATTGAGGATGTGGCCGCCGGTTCACCGGCTGCGGCCGCAGGTGTGCAGGCGAAAGACGTGCTGGTCTCGGTCGGCGGCGAGCCGGTCACCAGCACCCGGGGCGTGCAAGCGGCTATCGCAAGGTCGCTGGACAAGGCAGTCAGCTTCGAGCTGAAGCGTGACGGTCAGCCGCTCACGCTGACCGTCACGCCGCGCTCCAACCCGCCCGAAGGACAGGGCGCGGCCGGCGTTCGGATCGCGGTGCTCTCCAACACACCTGGCGAGATCGTTGAGCAGTCGTACGCCTTGCCGGATGCGCTGGGAAGCGGCCTGCAGCAGACCCTCGACATGCCCGTCATGATGAAGAACTTCATCGTCGGGGGCCTCACGTCGACCCGAAAGAGCGGCCAGCCCGATACCGGGCCAGCCCTCACTGGGCCCATCGGCATCGCACAGGTCACCAGCGAGGTGGCGAAGTTGGGTGGGCTGACAGGACTGATTCTGCTCACGGCCCAGCTCAGCATGAACCTCGCTATCATGAACATCCTGCCCATACCGGCGCTGGACGGTGGGCGCGTGGTGTTCGTGCTGCTGGAATGGGTGCGGCGAGGTAGGCGAGTCTCGCCCCAGGTGGAGGGCTATGTGCACGCCGCGGGCATGGCGGTGCTGCTGGCGCTCATCGTGATTATCAGCATTGGCGACATTCAACGCATTATTGGGGGAGGCAGCGTCATCCGATGACCCTAGAACACGTTCAGGACAGCACCGTGGTGGTCGATGCAGTTGGACCGCGCCCTAGGCGGGAGTCCCGGCCCGTATTCGTGGGCAAGGTGAAGGTCGGCGGCGGCGCTCCCGTGGTGGTGCAGAGCATGTGCACCACGCCCACCTGGGATGTCGAAGCGACCGTCAAGCAAATCCACGAGCTCGAGGAGGTCGGCTGCGAGATCGTCCGGCTGTCTTGCCTCGACGACAAGCAGGCGCGGGCCATCGGCGAGATCAAGAAGCAGGTCGCCATTCCGTTGGTGGCCGACATCCACTTCGACCATCGCAACGCCCTCATCGCTATCGACCAAGGCGTGGACTGCTGCCGTCTCAACCCCGGCAACATTCGCGACACCAAGAAGATCCGCGCGGTGGTTGCCGCCGCGAAGGCTGCCCGCATCCCGATCCGCATCGGCGTGAACGAAGGCAGCCTGCCCCCGCTCTCGGGGGGCGATGAGCTGCCGGAGGGCGCCGATGCCAAACTGGCCGGCGAGTTCCTGGTGAACCGCATGGTGAAGGCGGGCATGGAGGAGATCCAGCTGCTGGAGCAGGAGGGCTTCTACGACATCAAGATCTCGCTGAAGGCCTTCGATGTTTACGCGATGATCGAGGCCAACCGCCGGATCGCCAAGCTCATGCCCTATCCGCTGCACCTGGGCGTGACCGAGGCCGGCACCCCCAAGCCTGGCTCGATCCGCAGCGCGGTCGGCATCGGCGCGCTCCTGATGGAGGGCATCGGCGACACCATCCGCTGTTCGCTGTCCGGCGACCCCGTCGAGGAGATCGACACCTGCTTCGAGATTCTGCGCGCCACCAACGTGCGGCAGAAGGGCCCAACCCTGGTGGCCTGCCCCTCCTGCGGCCGGGCGCAGATCGACCTCATCGGCCTGGCCACCAAGGTGCAGGAGCGGCTGCGGACCATGGACAAGCAGGTCAAGATAGCCGTGATGGGGTGCGTGGTCAACGGCCCCGGCGAGGCGAAGGACGCCGACCTCGGCATCGCCGGCGGCAAGGGCCGCGCGGTCATCTTCCGCCACGGCGAAATCTTCCGCACCGTCGATGAGTCCGAGATGTTCGACGTGTTGATGGAAGAGGCCGAGAAGCTTTAGTGAGCACCTTCTCCGCTACCATTGAGTTGGCTCCGGGCCGCGATGGGCCGTTCATAGCCGT
>CAXNDA010000060.1:0-8714 GCA_964200875.1 Chloroflexota bacterium
AATTCCCCTCCCTGGCAGGGAGGGGTTAGGGGAGGGTCGAAGTCCTGGCACTCGACGCATCATGGTGTGCCCCGCCGGCGGACGAGGACTCGTATGAGCCGCATCGTCATCTGCGGCGTGCAGACGCTGTATGTGCGGGGCGGCGCCGAGGTTTTGGTGGACAGCCTGGCGGAGGCGTTGCGGCTGCGCGACCATCAGGTCGACGTCGTTAATTTGCCGTATGTCGATCAGCCCCGCACGCAGATACTGCAGACCTTCCTCGCCTGGCGCATGCTGAACCTCCGCAAGATTCATGGACGCTCGGTGGACATGGTTATCCCCACCAAGTGGCCCTCCTACGCTGTGTCGCACCCCAACAAGGTGGTGTGGCTGGTGCACCAACACCGGCAGGCGTACGAGCTGTATCGCACCGTTTACAGCGACATGCACGCGCGGCCCGACGGTTGGTTGTTCGCCAAGCTGGTGCGGAGGCTGGACGCCTGGGCGCTGGGCGAGGCCAACCGGCTGTGCAGCATCTCGCGCAACACTGCGGACCGGCTGTGGCGCTACAACCGGCTGGTGGCCACGCCGGTCTACCCGCCGCCGCCGCTGGCCGGGCGCATCCGCCCCGGCGAGTACGGCGATTACCTGCTGGCGCCGGGCCGGTTCGAACCGATCAAGCGGGTGGACCTGATGGTGCGGGCGATGGCGTTTGCCCGGAGCCCACTGAAGCTGCTGCTCGCCGGCGATGGCATGGAGCGGGCGAAGCTCGAGAAGCTGGCCGCCGACCTGAACCTGATGGACCGGGTGAAGTTCCTGGGGCGGGTCTCGGACCAGGAGCTCCTCGACCTCTATGCGGGCTGCCTCGGCGTGGTGTATCCACCGTTCGAAGAGGACTATGGCTATGTGACGGTGGAGGCGTTTCTGGCCCGCAAGCCGGTCATCTCCGTCACCGATGCTGGCGGCGTGCTGGAGTTTCTGCAGGACGGGGTCAACGGCTTCGTGGGGCAGCCCAACGCGCGGGCCTTGGGAGACGCCATCGACCGCCTGTGGGATGCCCGCGAACGCGCGAGCGAGCTGGGCGCCAACGGTTACGAGCGGGTGAAGGACATCACGTGGGATAAGGTGGCCGCCGCGCTGACCGGTGAGGGGTAGCTAAGCGTAGAGGCTTGCTCGGTATTCTTCCACCAAGCCGCGTTCGATTCCGGGCGCCAACGCCAGTAGTTCGGCTCTTAGGGCTTGGTACTCAACATCCGTGAACTGTATCCGGGCGCTGGCAGCGGGGCGGGCCTGCAATAGCGCGATGCGGTGCCCTGTCGGTGGGTGAGTGGCGTCCAAGGAGGCCCCTTCCAGGATGGCTGCGCGGCGTAGGCGCTCCATCTCTCGGACCGGCATGCGAGCCACACGCTCTTCGAAGTCCGCCAACAGCCCAACGCCGGTCCCGAGCGCTGCTCGCTCCACTGCGAGCTGAAAGCTCGGCACGAGCAGCATCTTCTCAAGTGAAGTTACCCCGGCTTCTCTTCCAGCAACTTCCATGGACAGAAGATCTGCCAGGTATTCAGCGCGTTGCGATTGCCAGTATAAGAGGTGGACCAGCGCTGCCCAGTAGACCTGCAATCCCCATCGCACAGCGATCATCAGCACATTCACGGGGAACGCTGCCAGGCCTAACAAGCCTCCCTGGTCCCAATTAGGTTGCAGCATCCAATGCCACCCCTCAATGGTTCGCAAGGCCGACCCTACCAGCAGCGATCGTGCGGCGTCTCCGTTCACGCCGTGGCCGAACTCGTGTCCGAGTACGGACAGCAACTCCTGGGGCTTCGACGCGACGACCAAAGGCAAACCTAGCCCAAGCACCCGCTGCTGCCGAAAACCCAAGCGGCCGAAGAACGCATTGTACGTACCGTCTACAACCACCAGATCCACCCCCCGACAACCCAGCACTCCCGCAATGCGGTCCAAAAGGGTGAAGAGCCGGGGAAGACGCTCGCGGGTGTAGTGCGCCTCCGGCACCTTCCCCAAGTCTGGTCTCAGAAGCCAGGCCAAGGCCAAGCCACTGGCTCCTACGAAGATGAAGAAGGCATTAGGCCAGGCGGTGGTCATCACCGCTAGGCTCCCAACCAGCAGGAAAACGGTCATCCCATGCACAAGCAATGCCATGGCTCCGGCCGCCAGCACTGTTGGCGAAAGGCGCGGGCGGAGGTCGGCTCCGGCCTGCAGCTCGCGCAGCATAGCATCGCCGAAGCGCCGGCCCAGCTGCCGATAACTCCGAGCAAACGGACCGCTGTCCGGTGCTATCGCCTGCGGTAGCACGTTCCAGCCGCAGGCGTCACACCACGTCACGTAGCCCGAATAGACGGGAATGGCTGCCTGGCACTCCGGGCAGACTATGCTTGTATTCGGCTGTAGCGGCAGGGCGTCGGTCATGGGCAAGGCCATCGATGATCACACTGATGGAGGGCATTGTATCAGCCCTCTGCCTCTGGTTGGTTACCCCGGCAGAAGAATGGTGAAAGACGCGCCCACTGCAGCAGCGCCTTGCCACCCCCTTCCGCAGTAGTCCCCCGCTAAGCCTCACATGTCCCCAACGAGTACCTGCGCACCTTGACCCACCCTAACGGCTAACCTAGAATAAGCATACCTTGGGTTCGGGCAGCGGTTACGTTGCCTGTTGTATGTGCGTGCCGTCGCTCCCATGCTCTCTCACCCGTCCTTGGTCCCCTCATCCCACCCGGTCCAGATCGCGGCGATCGAGGACGCCTTCCGCAACGTCTTGAACGCGATCGGCGAGGATCCGGGGCGCGAGGGCTTGGCCACCACGCCGGCACGCATCGCCGAAATGTATGGGGAGCTGTTCTCGGGACTCACCGAAGATCCACTGCTGGAACTGAGCAGCGGGTTCGAGGAGGGTCACCAAGAAATGGTCATCCTGAAGGACATCGACTTCTACTCTATGTGTGAACACCACTTTCTTCCCTTCTTCGGCACCGCCCACGTGGGGTACATTCCCCGGGGCCGGGTTGTCGGCGTCAGCAAGCTGGCCCGCGTGGTGGAGATACTTTCCCGCCGGCCGCAGATTCAGGAACGCCTGACCTCACAGATTGCCGACACCATTCGCCAAGCGTTGGAGCCGGCCGGGGTGGCCGTGGTGATGAAGGCCGAGCACCTTTGCATGACCATGCGTGGGGTGAAGAAGCCCGGCAGCCGCGTGGTCACCTCGGCCACCCGCGGGCTGTTCCGACGCGACCCGCGCACCCGAGCAGAGTTCCTAGCCCTGCTGGAGGAACGCTAGCCTGTGGCGTACTCGGTAACCCAAGGCACCCTGGATAGCCTGGAGGCCGCCTGGAACGACGTGCTGCCGGCCAGCGCGACCGACAGCATCTTCCTGACGCCACGGTGGCAGCGCCTGTGGTGGAAGCACTTCGGCGAGGGCGCTGAACCGCTGGTCTTCGCCCTGGAGCACGATGGCACAACGGTCGGCATCGCCCCGATGTACCTTCGCGACGGTGAACTCAGCCTGATGGGCAGCACCGAGGTGTGCGACTACGGCGACTTTGTGCTGCCGGCCGAGCACTGTACCGGCGGCCTAAGCGCGCTGTTCGCGCACCTTGAACCGTTACCCTGGAGCACACTGGTGCTCCATTCTGTTCCCGGCGAATCGCCGACCCTGGACTTTCTGCGCGCGCTCGACTCCCGCTACCAGGTGGACATAGCGCAGGAGGACGTGGCGCCGCAACTCGAACTCGGCGGCGACTGGGAGGTCTACCTGAGCGGTCTCAGCAAGAAGGATCGCCATGAATTGCGCCGCAAGTTCCGCCGGCTGGATGCTGCGGGTGATGTGAAGTTTGTGACCTGCACCGACCACGGGGCGCTGCCCAGCGATGTCACCGACTTCCTGAAACTGCACCGCGAGAGCCGCGACGACAAAGCGGCGTTCATGACCGACCACATGGAGGCCTTCTTCCGCGAGACGGTGACCGAATTTCTGGGTGACGGCACGGCCCGCCTCTCGTTCCTCGAGGTCAACGGGAATCGGGCGGCGGCGATCCTGGCGTTCGATTACCGCAACGATCGGTTGCTGTACAACTCCGGCTTCGACCAAGCTTTCGGGTACCTCAGCGTGGGGTTGTTGCTCAAGGCACTTTCGCTACGCGAAGCAATCGAGGGCGGCAAACGACGGTACGACTTCCTGCGGGGCAACGAGCCGTACAAGTACGATCTGGGCGCCGTCGATCGGCCGATTTACCAATGCACCGTGCGGAGGGCCGACTAACACCCGTGCGCATTGCCATCCTTTCGGTACACACGTGTCCGCTCATCACGCCGGGCAGCCGGCGCGAGGCAGGAGGCATGAACGTGTACCTGAATATGCTCACGCATCAGTTGGCCAGCCGCGGCATCGCAGTCGATGTGTTCACCCGCTGGCACGACCCATCGGAACCGGAAGTGGTGGACGCCGCCCCCGGCCTGCGCGTCATCCACATCGAGGCAGGCGGGCGCGGCCCGCAGCCCGACCGGCCGCTGCCGCCGCTCACCGGCAGCGTCACCGAGCAGATTCTGGCCTTCCAGCGGCGCGAGGGCTTGGTGTACGACTTGGTGCATGCGCACTACTGGCTCTCCGGCATGGTGGGCCTGGAGCTTAAGCAACGCTGGGGGGTACCACTCATCGCGATGTTCCACACGCTGGGCGCGGTCAAGAACCAGGCGCGGGCGGGCGAGCACGAACCCCTGGGCCGGATTGCTGCCGAGCACCAGGTCATCGCCGGGGCGGACGCGCTGGTGGCGGCGACCGAGGACGAGCGCGATCTGATGGCCCGGCTCTATGACGCCGATGTCAGCCATGTGCAGGTGATTCCGCTGGGTGTGGATACCAGTACCTTCCATCCACTGGAAAAGCAGCTGGCTCGTCAAGCCTTGGGGCTCAATGGCGAGCGTTTGCTGCTGTTTGTCGGCCGGCCCGATCCGCTGAAGGGACTCGAGGTGCTGATCTCTGCGGCCTCGCAACTGGACGACCCTGACGGTGTGCGGGTGTTGGTGGTCGGCGGTGACGGCGGCAGCGAGGAGGGCTTTCAGCGAGCCCACGACCTAGCAGCGCAGCTCGATATGACCGAACGTGTGGACTACCACGGGTCGGTGGCGCACGACCGCCTGCCGTACTATTACAGCGCCGCCGATGTCTGCGTCATCCCCTCCTACTACGAGAGCTTCGGCCTGGTGGCGCTGGAGAGCATGGCGTGTGGCACGCCCGTGGTGGCAGCACGCGTCGGCGGCCTGCGCAGCACGGTGCAAGACGGCGAAACAGGCTATCTGATCCCCTGGCACTGTCCAGAGCCCTATGCCGAGCGGTTGGAACTGCTGCTGGATAACGAGATGCTGCGCCGGGCGCTGGGAACGCAGGCTCAAGCGGCGGCACAGTCGTATAGCTGGAATGCCGTGACCGACCAGATCGAAGCGCTGTACGAGCGGGTATTGCACACGAACCCCACCGGTTGTTAGACGAGGAGCTATATGGCGGAAGAACCAGAAGTCCCCGGCGCCTGGGCGCAGAAGATCATGGCGGTAATGGCGCACCCCGACGATCCTGATTTCTCCTGTGGCGGCACCTTTGCCAAGTGGGCCGCTGAGGGTAAGGAGATCATCTACGTGCTGTTTACCAGCGGCGACAAGGGCACCAGCGAGCCCGACATGACGCCTGACCGGCTTGCGCCACTGCGCGAGCAGGAGGAGCGGGCGGCCGCCAAGGTGCTGGGGGTGAAAGACGTCATCTTCCTGGGACATCCCGACGGCGGCGTTGAGGACACGGTCGCGGGCCGGGGGCAGGTGGTGAAGCTGATCCGAGAGTTTCGCCCCGACATACTGGTGACCATGGACCCCTTCCGGCGCTACACGCAGCACCGAGACCACCGGCACGCGGCCATCATGGCCATGGATGCGGTGTTCCCCTACGCCCGCGATCGCCTCTCCTACCCCGAGCACGAGCAGATGGGCCTGGAGCCGCACAAGGTGGGCGAGGTGTTCATCAGCGGTCCGGAAGAGCCGGAGTTCTTCATCGACGTTCGTGACACCTTCGAGACGAAGGTTGATGCGCTGATGTGCCATCGGTCCCAAGTGGGCGAGGATAGGGCGGGCTTCGTCGAGCGGCTGCAGGGCATGTCTCGCCGCTTCAACGCCAACCTTCCCGAAGGTTACGAGCCGGGCAAGTTCGAGGCCTTCCGCAAGATCAGCTACCGTCAGCGGTAAGGTGGCGGCGCGCAGCCACTGCGCAGTATCCTAGAACGGGCAGCCGTGAGGCTGCCCGTTTAGTGCGCCACTGGGCGCGAGAGAGGGCCACCATGGAAAAGCTTTCCTTCTATCTGTTCTGGGCTGCGCTCATCACCTTGGGGTTTGCCCTCCTGTTCCATCTGGTCAACCTCGTTCGCAGGCAGCGGGGCGCCAGCACCCTGAACGGCATGTTCACCTGGCTTGGCGTGGTTTTTCTGGCGGGGGCCTGGGTAACCCGCTGGTTCGCCACGGGCCACGCACCGTACTCAAACATGTACGAGTACTCCATGAGCTTCGCGCTGGGCACCACCGTGGCGTACGCGGTGATGGACCGGAAATACTCGCTGGGGAACCTCGGCGCGGTTATCCTGCCGGTGGTCATCGCACTCATCGCTTACGCGATGACGCTGTCGTCGGCTATCGAGCCGCTGGTCCCCGCGCTGCAGAATCAGGAGCTGCTGACCATCCACGTAGCGATGGCCGTCATCTCCTACGGCGTGTTCGCGGTGGCGTTTGGGGCCGCGGTGATGCAGCTCGCACAGGGACCGCAGAACCGTTTCGCCTTTCTGCCCACCTGGGACACCCTGGAGGAGGTCAGCTTTCGTGCGGTGGTCGTGGGCTTCCCCTTCTTCGCGCTGCTGCTGATCCTGGGCGCCTACTGGGGCAACATCGCCTGGGGCCGCTACTGGGCCTGGGACCCTAAGGAGACCTCGGCGCTGGTCACCTGGCTCATTTACGCGGCGTATCTGCACACCCGCAACCTGGCGGGCTGGCGCGGCGCCCGCAGCGCGATCCTGCTGATAGTGGGCTTCGCGGCCGTGCTGTTCACCTACTTCGCGGTCAACCTCTGGATCGTCGGC
This sequence comes from Chloroflexota bacterium, assembly GCA_964200875.1. Lineage (GTDB taxonomy): Bacteria > Chloroflexota > Dehalococcoidia > SHYD01 > SHYD01 > SHYE01. The sequence goes on from CAXNDA010000060.1 coordinate 7,101, forward strand.
CTGCATAGCTACGCCGGCGTGTAAGCGGCGTTAGGACACCGACCAGCGACTGCTGCGCTGGTCAATGCCTGCCCTTGTGCGTTCGGTTAAAACGGCAGCCAGTTCCAGTCTTTCGCCCGCTGAGTCAGGTCGCTGCGGGCTGAGGATGGCGCAGCAGCCGGCGCCGGGTCCGCGGCGTGGCCTTCGGGCCGAGACTCACGCGGGGCCGCTATAGCGGGCGCCATGAGGAGCAGGCCGGAGCCCAGCATCGAGACCTGAGCGTTGCACCCAAGCCCGGTGTTGCGGCGGCCCCACAGGCCCGCCAGCGCTGTGCACGCCGCTATCAGCGCCGTCGCGCCGTCGATGGGGTGGCCGGCGACTCGCAGCGGCCCACCGCCTGGATAGCGGGTGGCGTCGGCTAGTCCCACTGCCGCCTGCATGCCGGCGTCGAAGGCGCTCCACCAGTGGCGAGCGTCGCCGGGTGGGAACGCGGTGATCGCCACCGACACAAGGCCAGGGCTCGACGCCGCAACGGCTTCCGGAAGGCCGAGATTCTGCTGCGACCGGGCGCTGAGATTTGTGAGGAAGACGTCGCTTTGAGCCAACAGCTCGCGGAGTGAGGCTCGCCCTGCTTCAGTGTTCAGGTCGGCCACCACCGTCCACTTGTTGCGGTCGTACCAGCCTGGAGTTGCGCCGACGGGATGTGCCAGCCTGGTCACGGTGGCTCCCAGCGTGGCCAGCAGCTCCGCCGCCATCGGGTCCGCTACCGCAACCCCCAACTCCAGCACCCGCAGTCCGGTGAGCGGCAGCGGGCCGGCGGATGCGGCGCGGGTGTCCCCGATGCCAAGGTCCAGGAACGTGACCGGAGGCGGGAGGCCATGGGCATACGTGGCGCGCAGTTCGGCCATGGTGGCTACCGGCACGAAGGGATGGCGGAGTTCCTGGGCTCGGGTGGCTGCCTCCAGGCGCGTCCGGCCCACCAGCCACCCTCTGAGCCGCTGGTCAATGGCGTCAGCCTCAGTGGCCAGCGGTGACTGGGGGGCCTCGCCCTCGAGCAGGGCGGCGAGCAGGGCGGGGTCACTCGGCGCGTAGTGCGCGTGGACGTGGCCATCGGCGCAGGGCAGTAGCGTATCGGGATATGGCGAGCCTTCCGCCATAGTGGCGCTGCGAGGGCCACGGCGGTGCGGAATCGCGCCGGTCTCCCAGTGACTCCTGGCGTTTCCCAAGAGGTAGGTCAGCCAGCGCACCGTGTCGAACGTGGGGGTCGGGCTTTGAGACGGCTGGCCGGCCCCAGGGAGCAGTTCCGCAAGCAGCGTAAACGCCATCGCCAACCCCAGCAGTCGGCCGCAAACGGGCGCCGGTGGCCAGATCGGCGCGCGGTCCGGCTCGCCGGTCAGGTCGAGCGCACCGCAGGCAGCGGCTAACGCGAGTTCGGCTGACCCGCCGTTGCCCGTCCACGGCCACCCTCGGCGGGTGGAGCCGCCGGCCGAGATCGATGCTTCGCTATCCGCGCCGGCCAGCGTGACGTCTGCGCCTAAGCAGGCCAACAGGCGGGCGGCCGCTTCCCCTGCCGGGGATGCAGGAAGCACGGCGTCGACACCCGAGAGCGGACCAAGGACAGCCATGTTCCCAGTC
>CAXNDA010000061.1:0-8714 GCA_964200875.1 Chloroflexota bacterium
TCGAATCACCACCGCGGTGGTGGGCGACACGGTTCCAGCCAGGGTAGACGCCGGGCCCTGTAGGGTGAAGCTTGCGCCGCCGGTGGCGCTGCCGGCTGTGGTAAGCGTCCCCTTAGTGAACAGCATGGGCGCCGTAATCGGGCCCGTCACGTAGTTGAACACCACGTTCGTCAGCGTGAGCGCCCCGGTGCCGGTGATGGAGCCGGCATTCTGGTTGATGGTGACCGGGTTCCCATTGCCGATCACGGGCGCGTTCAGCACTATCGAGCCGGTATTCGTCAAGGTGAGGTCTGAAAAGTTCCCAATCTGATCGAAGGTCATCGACCCGGTATTGGTTATAGTCCCGCCGAGGCCGCGAGCTCCACCAGCACCGACATCACCAATGATGGCGCCGGAGTTGGTGAACAGCCCCAGTGTGAAGATCTGGGCCTCGGTGAAGACCGCGGTGCTGGTTAAGCGGAGGGTGCCGTTGTTGACGGTTCCCGCCGCGACGTAACTTGAGCCAAACCCCGCGGCGGCGTCTCCTTGCACAATCACTGTCGTGCCGGGCGACACCGTGCCGGCGAGCGTCGATGGGTTGCCCAAGAGCGTGAAGGTTGCGCCGCCGGTGGCGCTGCCGGCTGTGGTAAGCGTGACTCTGGTAAGCCGGGTGGGCGCGTCCACCTTGCCGTGGTTGTAGTTGAAGGCGTCGTTCTGTAGCGAGAGCGTGCCTGGGCCGGTGATGGCGCCAGCGTTTTGATTGAACGTGACCGCCCCGCTGTCTGCCACCCCTTGGTTGAGCCGTAGCTCGCCGGTGTTCGTAACTGCGCCGGTGAGGGAGAGTGGCCAGTCCACCAGCACGGTGCCGCTGTTGGCCAGAGTTCCGGCAAAGGCCCGGCGGCCGCCCGACCCTTTGACCGTTGCCAAGGCGCCGATATTGGTGAGGTTGGCAGTGAGGGTCGCATTCCACTCGTCGTCGATGGCGGCGAGGCGGATGATGCCGGTGTTGGTGGCAAGCCCGCTAACGGTTAGCGCGATGTGCCCGGCAGCGCCGTTCCCCCTGATCTCCAACGTGGCGTCGGCGTTAGTGATATCCAGGTCGCTGATGGTCCGTGTGTCGTCGAGCATGACCGTGTATCGGCCCGCTACCTCAATACAGGCGCTGTCACCCGCTTTGGGTACGCCGATGGGTGACCAGTTCGCCGGATCGGTCCACAACCCATCGGCTGCGGTGGCCCACGTCTTCGAGCAGGGCGCCGCCTCGGCAGGCGAAGGTGCGGCAGCGCTTAAGGGGAGCAGGACAAGCAGCGCAAGAGCCAGGAGGAACCGGCGGCTGGAGGGATCAGGTGTGGGCACACTAGCTCCGTTGCGAACGCCGGGGCCACAAGGGACTCCGGTGGCGCCTATCCGATAGGTCTCTATCGATAGGTGTGCCCGCATTCCGGGCGGCCGCGTCTTGAGATTATGGCAATAGCAGAGCATCCACGCAACTGACGATTGCCTAAACGCAACCGAGCTGACCAAGCCGCTGAGGCTGATGTCCATCAGAGTCTTGCGGTTGCCGGGCAGGCGGCGAGTATCCGTTCGGCCTGGTCTCGTCGAAGGGCCAGCGGTGCGATGGTCGACAAGCTGACCACGTGTGGAATCAGAGGCTCGGCGGCGCACCGCAAGGCACTGAAGGGCACTCCGCGTGGGCACGCGGCGCACGGAACGCAGTCCCATGGGTGACGTCGAAGGGCGCCCGTCACCCGCACACCTTGTCGGCCCAGGTACATCCGAACCAACTCACGGGCAGCGTATTAGACGCTTGGCGGTTGCGCCGGCCAGAGAGTTGCCGCATGATCACAGGGATTGCTACCTGAAGGAGCCACCGATGCTTTCACGAAACGATACTGATCTCCTGGCCCGGGTGGGCCCCGGCAGCCCGATGGGCACGCTGATGCGCGAGTACTGGCTTCCTGCCCTCTACTCCTGGGAATTGGAGCCCGACGGCGCACCGGAACGCATTCGCATTCTGGGCGAGGACCTCATCGCCTGGCGCAACACCGACGGCGCCATCGGTGTGATGCAGAACTCCTGCCCGCACCGGGGAGCATCGATGTTCTTCGGCCGCAACGAGGAGAATGGCCTCCGCTGCGTGTATCACGGCTGGAAGTTTGACACCACCGGCGCCTGCGTCGACATGCCGAACGAGCCGGCCGAGAGCAACTTCAAGCACAAGATCAAGGCGGCGGCGTACGCTGCAGCCGAGCAGGGCGACGTGGTGTTCATCTACATGGGCGCCCGTCAGGCAACACCGCCGGGGCTGCCGCAGTTCGAGTGGGCCTCGGTACCGGCCGAGCAGCGGTTCCACCACTTCAAGGGCATGTACCTCGCCAACTGGGCGCAGGCTATGGAGGGCGAGGTTGACACCAGTCACGTGTACTTCCTGCACGGCCGGCTGCGCGAGAGCGACTCGCCGAAGTTCGGCGCCTACCACCCCGACAAGTCGCCGCGGCTGGAGATTCTGGAGACCGACACCGGCATCTTGTACGGCGCCAAGCGCGAGCAGGGCGATGGCAGCATCTACTGGCGCACCACCCAGATGGTGTTCCCCAGCTACGCCTTCTTCCCAGGGCAGGAGGACGGCACCGGCAACCTGCACATGTACACTCCAGTGGATGACGAACACACGCTGCACTGGGGCCTGAACTGGCACCCCACCCGCGCTATCCCCGGCGAGCGCAAGCTGACGCAGCACTTCGACCCCATGGGCGGCGTGAACGGCCTTGGCCCCATGAAGCCGGCGCAACAGGGCCAGCCCTTCCCCAACTGGTGGCCCGAGACCGGCCCCGAAAACGACTTTCACCAGAACTACGAAGTCCAGCGCAAGTATCGGTTCTCAGGCGTGCCCACCGTCCGCCTGCAGGACGGCGCGATGTTCTGGAGCATGGGCGCCATCATGGACCGCACCCGGGAGCACCTGGGCACGGCCGACGCCGCCGTCATCCGAGCCCGCCGCCTGTTCATTAGCTGGGCGCTGGCCTTGCGCGACCAAGGCGTGGTACCCGCCCCGGTGAACGACCCGGCGCTGTTCAACGTGCGCTCCACCTCGGCCGTGCTACCGAGTGGGCTCGACTGGCGGGATGCGCTTGCCGACTGGCACCACGCCCGCACCACCGCGGTGCCGGCCGAAGTGTACGGCAAGAGCGGGATGGGCCGGCCGAACCAGGGCTAGCAAGAGTCGTCGACTCTTTCGAGCGGGCCGGAGCGCATGCTCCGGCCCGCTTCGCGTCACGGGAGCGGTTGGCTGTGCTCGCTCAGTCGCGGTACACTTTTCGTAGTGACTACGCGATTATTCTGGGCCTTTGGTCTGGCGGCGCTGCTGGTGGTGGTCGGCCCCGGCATTGGCGTGGCAGCGCGTCCAGGAGATACCAGTGCCGGCTGGCTGAACGGCTTGCTTCTCGTCGGAGCGTCCATTCGGGTTGCGCCGGCGCTCTTCGCGCGGGCTGGCCGGCAAATGAGCCTAGGCAACGAAGTGGCGGAGCGTTCGGAGGCGTTCGACCCTGTTGTGGTCAGCATCCGTACGGTACACTGCCGTGAGCTGTTCTTGGCCGGAGTCATGAGTGCCGGGTACAGCGAGCGTCAGGATCACGCAGAGGCTCCAGCGTGGTCCTCCTCATCCCCAAACACCGATGTGGGTCCGCTGGTGTTTTTCTAAGCCGCCAGCGCAGCTTGACCCGCTGATGGGCAAATCGCACAATACGAGTATCGGTAAGAAGTCCACGAGCTGGCCGCCAACGCCCTCGTGGACTTCATGTCTCTCCAGGTTAGCGGTGTACCACGTTCGTCGTGCGAGAAAGGGCTGTGCTATGGAGCTGCAGATACAGACCGCCACACTGGCCGACATGGAGCTGGTGCATGCGCTCATCACGCCCTTCGCCGACCGCAACGAGATGCTGCACCGTCCCAAGAGCGAACTGTACGAGAACGTGCGGGACTACTTCGTTGTGAAGGACCAGGGTGAGGTGATCGCCTCGGGCTCGGTGCACGTGGTGTGGAACGACTTGGCCGAGATCAAGGCCGTGGCCGTGCGCGAGGAGTACCAGAGCCAGGGGTGGGGCAAGCGCATGGTCGCCCATTGCATGGAGGCGGCCCGCGACATGGGCATAGCCACGGTGTTCGTGCTCACCCACAAGACCGGCTACTACGACCAGCTCGGCTTTCAACAGATAGACGTGATGCACCTGCCCCGCAAGGTCTGGGGCGAGTGCCTGCGCTGTCCCAAGTTTCCCACCTGTGACGAGATCGCGATGGTCTACCACCTGGCCGAGGGTGGGGCCAAGAGCCTGGTGATTGACCCGGGCGAGAGCATTTCCACGATAGCCTTCCCGGTGTGGAACACCACCGGCCGTTCCGGAGGTTAGCTGCTCCCGGGGACTGGACCACATGCCGGGGCCTCTACCCTCCTCGAACTCCTCCCTGCTAGGGAGGAGAAATGGGGCGGCCCGGCAAACATCGGCTTCACTGCCGCCGGCGTAGTCACCCCTATTGGCTTGTCCCCACCGGCGCCCCCATCGCATACTCGTGGTATCACCCCATGAGAGGCGCCGTTGCACATGCCGCTGCCCGATGAACCGACAATAGCCACCGAACGCATCTTCAAGGGCCGCATACTCGGCTTCCGGGTCGACACCGTTCGCTTGTACGACGGTAAGACCAGCACCCGCGAGATCGTGGAGCACCGCGGCGCGGTGGTCATCGTGCCTATCGATGCCCAGGGCCGGGTGTTGCTGGTGACCCAGTATCGCAAGGCCATTGAGCAGGAGATGCTGGAGCTGCCCGCCGGCGGCCTGAATCTCGGTGAAGCGCACGCTGACGCAGCGCTCCGAGAGCTGCGGGAGGAGGTGGGCGTTGGCGCCGGCAAGCTGGAGTACCTCGGCGGCTTCTACGCCGCCCCCGGCTACTGCGAGGAGTTCCTGCACCTGTACCTAGCCACCGACCTCCACCCCGCGCCGCTGGACCAGGACGAGGACGAGAACGTGGTGGTGCAGCCCCACACCATGGCCGAAGCCCTCGCCATGATCGAAGACGGCACGATCCGCGATGCGAAGAGCGTGGCGGGGCTGCTGCGGGTGGCGCGACGGCTGGGGGTGTAGAGAGAGGCGAATGCCCTCCCCCACCTCCCTCTCCCTCCTCCCTCTCATCGCCGAGGCCGAGGTTGCGGGCGTGGCCGGGCAGGTGGCGGCGCTGGCGGCGCTGTACCCCGACACCGCGGTGGCCACTCAGCCCTGGGGGTCCGGCGGACTGCTGGCGTACGCTGGGGCCGGCTGTCCGCTGAACCGGGGGTGCGGGCTCGCAACGGCGGGCGAGCCGCCGGCCGGTCTACTGGACCAGGCGGAGGCCTTCTACGACGGGTTGGGCGAGCCAGCAGCAGTGGCCTGCTACCCCGACGCCACACCGCGGCTGCGAGATGAACTGCAACGGCGGGCGTACACGCTGACGCAGACGCTGTTGGTGCACGTGGCCGCGCTGCCGCTCTCGCTGGGTGGGCCGCTGCCCGGTCCGATGCTGGCCGAGCACACCGACGACGATGACCTGTGGGTGACCACTGCCGCGGCCGGCTTCCGCGGTGCGCCGGTGCATGCGGGGCTCGATGACATGGCCACCCGGCTGGCACGTGCGTCGGTTCGGCCCGAGGTGAGGTTGTTCTTGGCACGGCTGGAGGGTGAACCGGTGGGCGCCGGGGCCCTCTGGCGTGGGGCAGGACGAACGGCACTGGTGTTCTCAGGCTCGGTGTTGCCGGAGTTTCGGGGACTGGGCGCGCATCGAGCGCTGGTTCACGTGCGCTTGGTAGCAGCAATGGGCGAGGGGCTACCGTTTGCGATGTCGCTGGCTGTTCCGGATTCGGCTGCGGCGCACAACCTGCAGCGCTTCGGGTTCGATCCGATGTTCTTACGTGAGACCTGGGTAAAAGCGCTGGGCTAGCAAAAGGCCCGGGCAGTGCCCGGGCCTTTAATCACACTCGTGGTGTGGCTACTGCTTCGAGGGGAGCCCGCCGATCGGCGCAACAGCGCCATCGCTCTTGCCGGGGTCGAACCCGGACGGGTCGTTCGTCGCCTGAGGCTTGGGATCAAAGCCACCAGGTTGCGACGCGACCGGCGGCTCCTTGCTGGGAATCTCCGCAGGTGCTGTCACCGGCTCAGGCTTGGCCGGCTCTGCGAGCGTCGGCTGGTCCTTGGTGGCCACGGGGGCCGTCACGGGACCGGCCGGGGGTGCGGAGTCGCCCGACTTGGCCGGGATGCCGCTGCGATCAGGCTGGGCAATCGGATCCTTGGGATCATTGGTCGCGGCTGGTTTGGCCCCTACAGGCTCGCCAGCCACCGTCTTGCTATCCGGAATGCGACCGCTGGTCGCCGTGACGCTCTCGGTCACCGGATCCAACGTAGCCGACTGTTGCGGCACGCTGTTGCTCATGGGTTCAGGCGTTTGGGTTTGCGTGGCCTGAGTAGCAGGGGGAGGCGTTGGGTCACCAGCCGTCGGCGTCGTGGTCTGGGCCTTCACCAACTGCTGCACGCCTGCAGGCACCGTCTTGACGTTGTCCTCGAACCGCTGCTGGAGCACGCCTACCAATCCACCCTTGCTGTCAGTGCTCTTCTCTGCGGTCTTCTCAGCGCCCTCAACACTCGCATCTAATTTAGATGCAAGCTCGATAGCCTCGTCAGCGCGTCCGACCGACCAGAGCTTTGCCATTTCCTCTAACCGCAGCCCTGCTTGCCAGAAGTACGTCCGAATCCGGCTCTCGTCGTCGAGCTGAACCGCTAAAACCACACGCTCGTACGCCGTCTTCACGGGATACAGTCCGTCTCCAGGGATGCTCTCCATAGCGGCGGAGACCGTGGTCACGCTGGCTGCTGTGAAAGACATGGTGACGGCCAGCGCCATCGCTGCCGGCCGGGCCAGCGCTTGGGCGAAGGCCCCGGGTGTGAACGCAGCCGTAACCGAATCAACCGCCCGTCGCCACCAGGGAGCCATCTCGGCATCCAGCGCGGCTTGGCGGATATTGGCCATGAGCTGAGCGCGCAACGCTGCTTTAGCAGGAGCCGAGAGCGAGATATCCTTGGGAAGTCGCTTGAGTTGGGTGTGCACCGGCATCAGGTCGGCGACTTCTCGCTCGATTCCTGGATACGCCCGTCCCATGATTTCCGGCGTGCGCGATTCTTCAGCGAGTTCCGTCAGCGTGGCAAGGATTCGATCCGAGGTTTTCACGGCCGTCCCCCTTCATCAGCGCTGATGATCTTGCGGAGGGCGATCAGCGACCGATGGAGGACCACGCGTACCGCGCCCTCAGTCTTGTTGACCGCGGCGGCAATGTCGGCATAGTCCAGTCCGTCGATGTATCGCATTACAACTACTATCTGTTGATCCCGCTTTAGTTTCTTGATGGCCTGTCGGAGCGTAGCGCTGGCAAAGCTCCTTTCAGCCAAGGTCACCGGATCGGCCGAATCGTCCGCAGGGATGATCACGTCGTCAATCGACGAACTGTCTCGCTGCGCTCGATAATGGTCGACCAAGAGGTTATGGGCGATACTCAGCAGCCATACGAAGAACGGCCTGCCCATCGTCCGATACCGGCCGATGGCCTTGTAGGCCTTCTCGAAGACTTGCGCCGCGAGATCCTCCGCCTGGGTGGCATTACCCACCCGGTAGTAGAGATGCCGGTAAATCCTGTCGACGTAGAGGTCGTACAGTCTACCGAAACTCTCGGAGTCTCCCGCTACGGCTTGCTCCACCCAGAGGCTAACCTCAGGGTCTTGCGCCGTTGTCTTGTATTCGCTCACTCCCTCACCTTGAGAAACGGCGCGCGGGAAACGCGCGTTACACGCGAAGCAAAAGGTTTAGTCTTGTTCATGATTTGGGCCCCGGAGCGCGAGTTGGCGCGTTTGGCGCGCGTCGCAGCTCGATATGCCCTCGCCATCCTGCGGTCGGCTCGAAACGGAAGGGAAGGTCGTCGGTTTGCAGCAGGTGCTGCCAGGCGGGGCGATTGCTGGCCACGGTCATTTGGCCTGGGGCGACGGGGGGACGCAGCGGCCAAGTCCGGTCGCTTCCCTCCCGCAGCATGGGAACATACGTCCAATCATAACCCATCAGGCGTGTGGCCGCGACATCGGTCAGCACGGGGTGCGTGCCGGCCACCAACACGCCACAGACCTTGGGGTCGGGGAGCAGCGGTCCTTCGCCCTCGCCCGCGACCACACCATCGATGATGCCGAGCCAACGGCGCTGGGGAGTGTCGCGCAGGCTGCCGTCGGTAGCGGCAAACGCCAGGGCATGGTTCAGGTCGAGCGCCATGCGCCACACGGTGTCGTTGCCATACCAGTCGCCCTCGGTCACGGCTGGACGCCCCGGCGACAGCCGCCGGAATATCGGCTTCACCACGTGTCCGGCCAGCAGGCGCAAGGGCCCTCCCAGCAGCTTCAGCCCGACCTTCCCGGCGGGCCGGCTGAGCATGAAGTCGCGAAAAGCGTCCTCGAGTTTGGCGTCCATCCGGGCGTTGTCGGCCACGGCGTCTCCGCCCTCGCTGGGCGAGCCCACGCGGTGGTGCGGCAGCCCCCGCTTTTCGTTAGTGATGCCGACCGCGTTCTTGAGCGTGAGGGTGATGCCGCCCTTGCGGTGGGTCTTGAGCTTCGCGACCGAGATCACCACGTCGGCATTCAATAACGTGTTGGGTAGGCTATAGACGTTGTGCTGAGGGT
>CAXNDA010000062.1:0-8699 GCA_964200875.1 Chloroflexota bacterium
TCAGGCCGCCTTAGAGCGAGCCGGTGGCTACGCGCTGACCGTCGAGCAGGAGAACGTTGTCTTGCCGCAATGGGGCGGCAGCGACGGCGGCAGTGTGCGAGTGAGTCAGGATGCGCAGACCGCCACCGCCGAACTCTGGCGAACGGGCGAGGGCGGTCCCTACTCGATAATCCACGCCGACGGGCAGACCTACTTTCGACGCTCAACATGCCAGACCTGGGCACGCATACCGGGCGGCGGCAAAGACGTCTTGGCACCCTTCCTGTTCGCCCGCACCAAGGCCTTGGCCAACGCCGTCGTGGTGTCGGCGTCTGGAACGAACATCGAGGCGGAGGTCGAGGGGATCGGTCGGGCGCTCGTCGCGCTTCACCCAACCACCGCGCTGCCCGTGAGCATCATCGCCGAGGGCACCGCCAACCGCGGCCGTCTGAAGTGGACCTTCAGCCGATGGGGCGAGGCGCTGACGGCCAAGGCGCCGGACACCGGCGGCATCGACCGAGGCCCCGGCGGGAACCCCTGCTAGCTCAACGCCCCAGCGTCAGCGAGGTAGTCTGCGGGCCTGCCGGCTGCCGATCCAGTCGGGCGGAGCGTCGGTGCGGTACTCGTACGGCGTGCCGGCCAACCTGACCAGAATCCGGTAGCCGGGCACGATGACCTGCGCGCACATGCGGTCAGGTTCGCTGATGCCCAGGCAGGCGTCAGGCCAATCCACCGCCTCAGCCGACTCGAGCACCAGAGCGGCGCCATCTTCGCCTCGCCGCTCCACGTCTTCCTGCACCAGCGTCCACACCTCCACCGGCAGGTCGTTAGCCTGTCGGCCGGGATCGAACACTATCGCAGCGCCAAGCACCAGGGCCAGCGCCACTCCACCGACTGCTGTGAACATCACCATGCGTGTTCGCCTTTCCACAAGCGCTCCCTTGCGTCCGACATGCCTAAACCTGACACCGGCGGCAGAAGTTCGTGAGCCGCTGGTTCGCGGTGATCTGCGAGATGGTGTTGCCGCAGCGCGGACACGGCTCGCCCCCCTTGCCATGCACCAGCAGAAAGTCGCGTATCTTTACGTGGATATCATCGCCCATGCGGCCCGCCACCACAGCGCTTGCGTGGTCGAGCACGCTGTGCATCGCCCCGTACAGCGCCTCCACCTCCTCGGGCTGCAGGCTGGCCCGCCGCCGGTAGGGGTACACCCGCGCCTCGAACAGAATCTCGTCGGCGTAAGCGTTGCCGATGCCGGCGAGGAAGGTGTCATTCACCAGAATGCCCTTCACCTGGCCGGGGTGGCGCTTCAGGCGCTGCCGGAAGGCGTCCAACGTCACTTCGGGCGCCAGCGCCTCGGGCCCCATCTCGTCCCAGCGGGGAATCAGCTCAACGTGGCCGTCGGGTACCAGATACACCTTGCCCATCAGCTTGCTGTCGTAGTAGCGCAGTTGCTGGCCGTCACTCAAGTCCAGAATGAACACCGTCTTGACCTTGCGTCGCTCCTTGGGCGGGCAGTACTGCAGCCGGCCCACCAGCATCGGGTTGATGGCCAGCGTATGCCCGGATGCGAAGTCCAGCAGCAGCCACTTGCCACGCCGCCGCACCCCGTTCAGGGTGTCGCCCGGCAGTGTGGCCTCAAACTCGGCCGGCGCCGGCATCCGCAGCGGGATGGGCTGCAGCACTGCCGCGGCGGTCACCTCCACCCCCGTCAGCTGCCGCAGCAGAAAGTCCTGGATCGCCTCGAGGTCTGGAAGCTCAGGCATGGGGAGCCCACATTCCCCTCCCTAGCAGGGAGGGGCTAGGGGAGGATTGAACCGCTACCCGAGAAGCAGTACCAGCGTGCCATGGCAAGAGCCCCGGCGCATCATTCCCCTCCCTGCCTAGGGAGGGGCTAGGGGAGGGTCGAACCGTTACCCGAGAGGCAGTACCAGCGTGCTGTGGCAAGAGCCCCGGCGCATCATTCCCCTCCCTGCCTAGGGAGGGGCTAGGGGAGGGTCGAACCGCTACCCGAGAGGCAGTACCAGGGTGCACGCGGCCGTAACCCCCTCTTAGTCTCCCGCTAGGCAGGGGGAGAAATGAACAGCCGCGCACTCCGCGTTCGTCCACGCCCTCACACACTCCCGATCGCGCGCCCCGCAAACCGGTACATCACCGGCGCATCGGGCGACGCGGGAGCTTGCTGGCGAGCAGTGACTTCGATGGCGCCGCGCCGGCCGTCTTCCAGCTCCAGCACATAGGCGCTGCCGCTAAGTGTGACCGGCAGCTCAGGCACAAACGTGCCCTCCCACTCGGTCAGACCGCCGTTGTCAAAGGCCCCGCTCTCGCGAATGAGGTACTCGACGGCCACCAGGTAACTCACAGGATCCCGGTGCATCAGCATGCCCCGCATCAGGCGCCCCCCGCCTTCGCATCCCCCAGCCCGAAGTGTGAGACCTCGAAGATCAACCCCTCCAGGTAGGACTCGGCGGTCACCTTGGCCGAGGCCAGCTCCTTATCCCCAAAGGTCCCGGGCACCATGCCGCTGTAAATCGAGAGCAGCGGTATCTCCCGGTAGGCGTGGTATTGGGGCGACTCCATGCTCCACACCGCGCGCACCAGCGCCTCGGTCTTATACCACCAGGCCAGATTGCTGGCGGTATCGGCGCGGGCCGTGGCTAACAGTTCCTGCAGTAACACTTGGATTGCGGCGGCGTCTTGCTTCAGCATTGATGGCTCCATGGGGCTCCTCGGTTAACGGCTGCGCGGCCGGTCGGGCTGGGTGTACGGCATCGGGATAAACTGCACCGAGGCGTTGCGCTGCGCCGGCTGCGGGTAGAAGTCCATCAGCCGGTACACCTCGGCGGGCAGCCCCATCTGCACCGGCATGCCCAGCGCGATGGCCTCCTCCACACCAATGGGATAATCGTGGGTCCATTGCCCGCTGGCCAGCGTGTGCGCCAGGGCGGCGGCCTGCTCAGACGCCATGCCGTTGCCCTCCAGCAGTTCCTGCACCAGCCGCAGCACCTGCTTCTGAGCCTTGCGGGCAATGTCGGCCAGGATGAACGTCTGGTCGTCGATTTCGGCGGCGGGCTTCATCTCCAGCACCGAGAGGATGGAGGCCGCCGGGAACTGGCCGATCTGCGGGTCCACCGGGCCCAGCACAGCGTGGGGGGCCATGACCACGGCATCGGCCGCCAGCGCGATCAGCGTGCCGCCCGACATCGCGTAATGCGGCACGAACACGGTGACGGTGCCCTTGTGCTTCACCAAGGCGTCGGCAATCTGCTCCGAGGCCAGCACCAACCCGCCCGGCGTGTGCAGCACAATGTCGATGGGCATTTCGGTCGGCGTGAGGTTGATGGCCCGCAGCAGCCGCTCCGAGTCGTCGATGTCGATGTAGCGTGCGATGGGGAACCCCAGCAGCGCCATCGACTCCTGCCGGTGGATCAGCGTGACCACTCGTGACCCCCGCACCCGCTCCAGCTCGCGCATCGCGCCCAGGCGTGCCCGTTCCAGCAGCCACTTCTGCACCATAGGCAGCACCGTGGTCAGCACAATGAACACCCAGAACAGGTTCAGCAGGTCCATGAAGCTCCAGGGCCGAGCAGTAATGACTACCTTGATTCTACAAGCTAAGTTGGCGGCTTGTTCAGCGAGGTTGCTTCGCCTGGGCCTCTGTCAGAGCTTACCCCTTCCAACGAGTGCGAGAGCCGGCGGACCAGCCAAGCGCCAATCACCACGATGGCCACGGCCACCAAGACGGCACTGCCCAGGGCACCCCGATACAAAGCGAGCGCGCCAAGGTGCCAAAGCTCAAGGGGCAATAGGAAACCCAGTGTCGCGACGACCGCAATCCCTGCCGAGAGGGGCCATAATCTTGTGCTGCGGGCCAGATCCCGGAGAGCCCACCAGGCCGGAAAGACGGATAGGCAGAGTGACAGACTGGCGCCAATCATGAGCCACTGAACGTCGAAGGGCCCGCTGAACGAATCGAACCGTTCCCTTCCCGAAGCAACGCTCGTCAGCACAAACGCCCAGAACCCCAAACCCAGGAGCCATGCAACTGACTCCCGAACTGGGCGACCAAATCCAAGGGCGAGGACGAAGAGCGCGAGGGGGAGAAGGGTGACGGCGAGCGTCAACTCAGGCAGCCCGAACCTCGCCGGGACCGACAGCTCGCCCCGGTAGGAAGCGGTTCCAACGCTCACCCAACGCCAGTACCCGTCCGCAGTTCGCACAAGAAGGCCCTCGTGCCCCATGGCGAGAATCACGTTACCCGTACCCCGATGGAGTGCGGCGGCCAGCGGCCGCTCGCGGAACTCCAGCACCGTCGGAACCGCACCTTCCGGAACGATTGGTGACCTCGTCCGCCGCTCCTCTGTCCTAATAGCCTCGCGCAGGAGCGCCTCACGACGCTCGCCGGCGATCGGTATGAGGTCCAAGTCCGTCTGCCAGGTGGTACCACCATCGTCGGAACGCTCAACCCGAGCGGTGCGGACCACTCGGTACTGACTCCCCCCATCACGCCCAGCGCCGAGCACCTCTAAGCGTGAGCACTCATCCGAAATGGGCCCGCCTTCGGACGTGCCCGCCAGCCACGTTAGACCCCCATCGCGGCTCTCGAACGTGCCCCCCACGCCAACAACGGCCAAAAGCCGATGTTCGGCGGCATGGACGCAGCGAACTCCGTAGTCCGGCAGCGGGCGGCTGGGGCTAGACGTCGCAACGCACGCCACCAACGCCAGCGCGCCCACCGCCACACCCCGCAGCCGGCTCCCCGCGGCCGCCGGCGCGCTCGCCAGCCAGGCGTACCACGCCCCCCACAGGCCCGGCAACGCCACCAGATCGCTGGGGTCGCGCTCCCAGTAGAAGTCGCTTGCGGTCATCACGCTCAGCACCGCCAGCGAGGCAGCGTGAACCTCCGTCACCGTCACCGCCAGCGCCCACCACACCCCGGCGACAGCGATCGCAGTCAGGATCACCCCGCGGTCGTGCGGCGTGAAACGTCGCGGTACCGCAAGCGACAGAGGAACGGCCAGCAGCAGCGGCAGGAACGCCAGGCCCACCACGTCGCCCAGCTTGCCGGTCACCCAGCCTGGCCACAGCGCCTTGAGCATGTGGTCGTTCGCTAGCAGCAATAGCACCGCCGTCAGCGTCAGCGGGTGCGCCAGCGCCGTCAACGAGCGTGTGAAGGTAGGGTTGCGCACTATTCCCGCTTTCTGCACTGGGTGATGCAAAATTAGCGCAGCATACCAGGATGCAGGCGGATGCGCCACGCCGCCGCTGCCATGCAACGGCGGATCGAGCGGCACTGACAGCCGCCTCGCCGAAACCGGCCGGGGGCCGTATGCTTTTCAGCGTGCCATGCAGCGCGAATGCGCCTTGCCTCCGCACTGCCGCCTCCGAAGCCCGGGCTCGTGGCCCGAGCAGAGCCGGGAATCCCCGGGACTTAAAATAAGCATTTTGCGATTCGAACTCGCCCTCCAGACCGCGGGCGTACCCAATGGAGACATCACGATGCCCGAATCACCCGCCCGCACCCTCACCGGCGAGGTCGTCGACTTCATCACCAACACACAGTATGAGGACCTGCCGGCCGAGGTCATCCGCCTCTCCAAGCAGATGCTGATCGACGGAACGGCCGTCATGTTCTCGGGCAGCACCGAGGAGAGCTTCCACATCATCGCTGGGTACTTGAAGGCGATGGGTGGCGCAGCCGAGGCCAGCGTGGTCGGCGGCGGCTACCTGGCGCCTGCGCCGTTGGCAGCGCTGGCCAACGGCTTGGCGGGGCACGCAGCCGACTACGACGACACCCAGCTCTCCAGCGCCCCATCGCGGGTGTACGGGCTGCTGACCCACCCCACCACGCCCTGCCTGGGGGCGGTGTACCCCGTGGCCGAGATGCTGGACGTCTCCGGCCGTGACCTGCTGCTCGCCTTCGCCATCGGCATCGAGGTGGAGTGCAAGATCGCCGAGGCCATCGACCCCCGCCACTACCAGCAGGGGTTCCACAGCACCGGCACCATCGGCGTGTTCGCCGCCTGCGCCGCTGCCGCCAAGCTGATGGGCCTGAATGCCGAGCAGACCCGCCACGCGATCGGCATCGCGGCCAGCGAGTCGGCCGGCCTGCGGGCGAACTTCGGCACCATGACCAAGCCCTACCACGCGGGACGAGCCTCGGAGAACGGCGTGAGGGCGGCGCAACTGGCGAGCCTGGGGTTCGAGGCCGACCCCAACATCCTGGACGGGCCTTGGGGCTTCTTCCAAGTAGCCGGCGGCGGGGTCGACGACGAATATCTGCGCGGCAAGCTGGGCGCCCCCTGGAGCGTGGTAACCCCCGGTGTCTCCATCAAGCCCTACCCCTGTGGGTCGCTCGGCCACCCCTCAATGGACGCCATGCTAGACCTGGTGCTGGAACACGACGTGCAGCCCGAAGCCATCCGCCAGATCCGCCTAGCCACCAACCGCATGGTGCTGGAGCCACTGCGCTACCTGGAGCCGGTGAACGCGCTGCAGGCCAAGTTCAGCATCCCCTTCGCGCTGGGCATTCTGGCGCTGGAACGCAAGGCCGGTATCCAGCAGTACACCGATGCCGTAGTGCACCGCCCCGACGTGCGGGCGATGATGGCGAAAGTGAAGCCCTACCGGGACGAAGCGATCGAGGCCCTGGGGTTCGACCTCATCCGCAGCCGGGTCGAGATCGAACTGACCGGCGGCACGCTGCTCCAGAAGGACGCCAGCATCAGCCGGGGCACGCCACAGCGCCCCTTCACCCCCGCCGAACTGCGGGAGAAGTTCCTCGACTGCTCGGCCCACGTGCTGACGGTCGGCGAGGCAGACAGCATCATCGCCACCCTCCGGTCTATGGAGACGCTGGCCGCAGTCCGCCAGTTCATCCGGCGAGACCTCGGCCGAGTCCCGCAGTAGGGTAACCGTCATTGCGAGCAGGCGCAGCCGCCCGAAGCAATCGTGTCGCGAACACCGCGCAGTCGTCCTGCCCACGGCCAACGCCGCCCCTTGCACTCGCTCACGGTGAGGCCCTCGAACCACGGCTTCATTCCCCTCCCTGGCAGGGAGGGGCTAGGGGAGGGTCGAAGTCTGGCCCTTACCGCATCGTGGGGGAGGGTGTCTCCGGAACCCGCTCCTGGGTTCCCTCTAGGCAAGGGTAGCAATAGGATGGGTACTGGTTGAGTCAGGGGGGGACAACCGGTAGTCAGAGCATAGGGGCCCTGGCCCATGGGCGACTTTCATCCCCGCTCATGCTGAGGCCCTCGAAGCCTGTCCTGAGCCACGCCGGAGGGCACGAGCGGAGAACCAACGCCCCGGGGCTTGACGTCCGCTCGCCATTCGAGGGCCTCAGGGTGAGCGGAACAAAGACTTGCTCACCCCACAACGGGCAGGCTGGGTCTGGCCTATTGGTCCAGAATATACGCAAACATCAGCGGCGCCACAATCGTCGCATCCGACTCAATGATGAAGCGCGGCGTGTCGACCGACAGCTTGCCCCACGTGATCTTCTCGTTGGGCACCGCACCGCTGTACGAGCCATAGGAGGTGGTGCTGTCGGATATCTGGCAGAAATACCCCCACAGCCGGCAATCCTGCCGCAGGTCCTGCTGAATCAGCGGCACCACGCAAATGGGGAAGTCGCCGGCGATACCGCCACCGATCTGATAGAACCCAATCGACTGGCCGTCGCTGTTCTTCTGATACCAGTCCACCAACTCGGCCATCAGCTCGGTGCCCGACTTCAAGCACTGGTGGGTGATGTCCCCCCGCAAGGTGGCGGCCACGAACACGTTACCCAGGGTCGAGTCCTCCCATCCCGGCACGAAGATCGGCAGATTGCGCTCGCAGGCGGCGATCACCCACGAGTCCTTCGGATCGATCTGGTGGAATTCATCGAGCACGCCGCTACGCAACAGTTGATACATGTACTGGTAGGGGAAGAAGCGCATGCCCTCGGCCGACGCCTTTTTCCAGAGGTCCAGCACCCGGCGCTCCACCCGGCGCATCGCCTCCTCCTCGGGAATACAGGTGTCGGTGACCCGGTTCAGCCCCTGGCTCAGCAGCTCCAGCTCCTGCTCGTTCGACAGGTTGCGGTAGTTGGGCACGCGCCGGTAGTGGTCATGCGCCACCAGGTTGAAGATATCCTCCTCCAGGTTGGCCCCAGTGCTGCAGATGGCGTCCACCTTACCCTGGCGGATCATCTCGGCCAGCGAGAGCCCCAACTCGGCGGTGCTCATGGCGCCGGCCAGCGTCACCATCATCTTGCCGCCGCTCGCCAGATGGTCGACGTAGCCTTGGGCCGCATCCACCATGGCGGCGGCGTTGAAGTGACGGTAGTTGTGGCGGATAAAGTCGCGAATGGTGCCCATAGTCGGCCTCGGTGGATGGATTGGTGGGGACGGCAGCGTCTGCGCTCGGTAGGCTGCATGAGCACGCCAGCACCAAGTCTACACCGCAACCGGAGAGGGGCGGGAGCCCGTGCCCCAACCAGAGTTCCTGTTTGCTGAGCCCGTCGAAGCGACCAGGAACTCGCCGGGCGTCGCCAGTCCCCGCCTGGTGCCTTCGACAAGCTCAGGCAACAGGCTACCGTCGGTGCCAACCACAACTCATCCGGCCCCAAGCCAGAGTTCCTGTTTGCTGAGCCCGTCGAAGCGACCGGGAACTCGCCGGGCGTTGACGACGACCCGAACGCGTCGCCAGTCCCCACCTAGCGCCTTCGACCGCGCTCA
>CAXNDA010000063.1:0-8437 GCA_964200875.1 Chloroflexota bacterium
TGCTGCAGCGTGCCCCCAGTGACCTCCAGCAGGTCCTTGCCTGACGAGAGCTGCCTAAGGGGGGTGGGAATGCGTACCTTTGCCATGTGACCTGATGCCTCCTTCAAATACTTGCGAGCTGGTAATGTGAGCCTGGCGTTAGCCGGTGACGACGTCGCCCTCCATGGGGTTGACCTGTACGCCGATGCCACGCAGGTACTCAATGCCTGCCTCAATGTCGTCGTCGCTGCCCTCAAGCTCGAGGATTGCCCAGCCGTGATCCTCGGTCACCTCGGCCCGCCGGATATTCGTGATGATGCGAAACTTGTGCCCGAGGTTGTAGATAACCGGCTCCTTGGTTTGGGGGTGCGGGAACGTGAACATGTAGCGGAACTTGGGCATCTTGACCTCCTTAGCCTGCCACCGCCGCCAGGCGTTGGGCGTATGCTGTCTCGAATGACTCTAACGTTGGCTGGATGATGGTGGGCCTGGAGACTTCATCGAACACCGCCTCTTGGGTTTTCAGGCCGTTCCCGGTAATGTACGCCACCACCACGTCGCCCTTGGCGAAGGCGCCGCTGTGGGCGAGCCGGGCGAGACTTGCAATGGTGACGCCACCCGCCGTCTCGGCGAAGATGCCCTCGGTCTCCGCCAGCATCTTCATGCCCTGGATGATCTCCTGGTCGTTCACCGCGATGCCTGTGCCCCTCGATTCCTCAATCACCTTCAGCGCGTAGTAGCCGTCGGCCGGATTGCCGATAGCCAGTGACTTGGCGATGGTGTCGGCCTTCACCGGCCGGACGTTCAGTGTGCCCTCGTCGAATGCTGTGACGATGGGGCTGCAGCCCAAGGCCTGGGCTGCGATCATGCGGGTCTGCACGTCATCGATCAGGCCGACCTGCCGCATCTCCTTGAAACCCTTGTAGATCTTGGTGAACATGCTGCCCGATGCCAGCGGGGCAATGGCCCAGTCGGGCGTGCGCCAGCCGAGCTGCTCGACCACCTCGTACCCCATGGTTTTGCTGCCCTCGGCGTAGTAGGGCCGCACGTTCACGTTCACAAAGGCCCAGCGATACTTGTCGGCCAGCTCGCTGCACAAGCGGTTCACTTGGTCGTAGCTGCCTTCGATGGCGTAGATGTTGGGGCCGTAGATAGCGGCGCCCAGAATCTTGCCCTGCTCCAGGTCGGCAGGAATGAAGATGTTGGCCCGCATGCCGGCTCGTGCCGCCGCTGCCGCCGTGGCGCCCGCCAGGTTGCCGGTGGAGGCGCAGGCCAGCGTATCGAACCCCAGCTCGCGCGCCCGGGTGGCGGCGACGGCCACCACACGGTCTTTGAACGAGTAGGTGGGGTTCACGCAGTCGTTCTTGATGTACAGGTTGTCCAGCCCCAGCAGTTCGCCCAGCCGGCGAGCCTTGGTCAGCGGGGTGAACCCTTGGTTCATGTCCACCACGTCCTCGCCCATGACCGGCAGGAACTCTTTGTAGCGCCACAAGCTGTTGGGCCCGCGCTGGATCGACTCGCGGGTAATGGCCTTCGCCATGCCCTCGTAGTCGTAGGCGACTTCGAGCGGGCCGAAGCAGAATTCACAGAAATGAATAGGGTCGAGCGGGAATTGTCTACCGCACTCCCGGCAACGCAGGGCGGATGCAAATGGCATAGCAGTCTTTCCTTACTTGAGCTAACGGACGGCCGGCGACGGGACTGAACGAGGACACATCAATGGTGGACCGCCCGTTCCGCCCCGTTGTACTGGACTGTTCGACCGGTCGCGTCTGTAATGACCGAGCGCCGCTAGCCTTCGAGTGTCTATGGGCAACAAAAAACCTCTTCTGGCTGGGAGAAGAGGTGGATCGGTAGGGCGTGGCGCTACCTGGTCCTCTCATCTCGCAGGCTGATGCTGCAGGATTTGGCACCGTGCTCCCGCTGGTAAGGCGATTGCCGGTTGTCGCGACTTCTACGGGCCGGTCCCTCTGTCGCTCTTGATAAGAGTGCACAAGCTATGAAGTCGTCTACTAAGAGTATCGGAGAGACATCGCGATCATGTCAACAATTGGGATGGATGGAGACAGTAGACCCTCGCGATGGTTTGCTGTCATGCCGACCGGAGGGGGAATCCCTTCGGTCTTGGGTGCTGTCGAAAGCGGGACCTAAGGGATGTCTCTACGTCGGCATGACAGACGCCTGCCCGGCCCGCTACCGCTTGCCCACAGCCTCGGCGATAGCGTCGCCCATCTCGCGGCAGCCCAATACCTTGTCGCCGGGCTGGGCAATGTCACCGGTGCGGGCGCCTGCCTCCAGGACGGTCAGCACCGCCTTCTCTATGGTCGCGGCCTCTTTCTGCAGGCCCAGCGAGTAGTACAGCATCATGGCCACGCTGCGGATCATGCCGATGGGGTTGGCCTTGTTCTGGCCGGCGATGTCGGGCGCGGTGCCGTGGATCGGCTCGTACATGCCCATACGGCGCACCTTACGGTGGGCGTTGAACGCCGATGTGGCGCCGCCCAGGCTGGCCGAGGCCATCATGCCCATGGAGCCGCCGAGCACCGAGGCTTCGTCGGTCAGAATGTCGCCGAACATGTTCTCGGTGACAATCACGTCGAACGAGCTGGGATCGCGGATGAGCCGCATCGCGGCGGTGTCGACCAGGATGTGATCGAGCTTGACGTCTGGGTATTCGGGCGCCAGCTCGTTGGTGATCTGCCGCCAAAGGCGCGAGGTCTCGATGACGTTGGCCTTATCGACCGACGTGAGCTTGTTGCGCCGTGAGCGGGCTAACTCGAAGCCCGTGCGCACAATACGCTCGATCTCCTTCTCGGAGTAGCGAAGGGTATCCACCGACTGGCGGCCACGGGCCGAGGTCCAGGTCTTCTGCGGCGTGCCGAAGTAGATGCCGCCGGTGAGTTCGCGCAGCACCAGAATGTCGACGCCACGCACGATCTCGGGCTTCAGCGGGGTCGCGTTCTCCAGCATGGGGTACACGTTGACCGGGCGGAGGTTGGCGTACACGCCCAGACCCTTGCGGAGGCCCAAGATCGCCTGCTCGGGCCGGACCTTAGCGGTGGGGATGTCCCACTTGGGCCCGCCGACCGCGCCAAACAGCAGCGCATCGCAGCTCTTGCACATGGGGATGATGTCGTCGGGGAGTGCGGTGCCGAACTTGTCGATGGCGCCACCACCGACAATGCCCTTCTTGTAGGCAAAATCGTGACCATACCGGCGCCCCACCACCTCCAGCACCTTTAGCCCTTCGGCCATGACCTCTTGGCCTACGCCATCTCCGGGCAACACTGCGATGTCGAACTTCATGCCAGCCTCGTTCTCAGCCCGCGATTCCGGACCGTTATGGTGATCTGCGCTACCTGACTAACGGGCTGCCGCCCGCTCGCTGCTCGAACGCCGTTATCTTGGCCTCTTGCAGCATGGTGAGGGCTATGGTGTCGAGCCCGTTCATCAGCGTGTGGCGCCGGAACTCGTGGGTGGCCGGGTCGTGGTGCACCACGAAGGGGAATCCCATGCCCTCGGCGTCCGACACCTCGCAGCGGTCCAGGTCAACCGTCACCTGATAGCCAGGCTTGGCCAACGCTTTGTCCAGGATCTGGCGCACCTGCTCCTCGGGCAGAAGCACCGGGCACAGGCCATTCTCAAAGGAGTTGTTGTGGAAGATCTCGGCGAAGTTGGGAGCGATGACCGCCCGGTAGCCGTACTGCACTATGGCCCATACCGCGTGCTCGCGGGACGAGCCGCTGCCAAAGTTGCGGCCACCCACCAAGACGGTGCCCTGGGCGTATACCGGGTGGTTCAGAATGAACCCCTCGTCCTGTTTGCGCCAGCGGTCGAACAGAAACTCGCCGTACCCGGTGCGCTCAATGCGCTTCAGGAACTCGGCCGGGCAGATCTGGTCGGTGTCCACATTCATCCGGTCGATGGGGGTGACGATGCCAGTGTGGCTGATAAACGGTTCCATTGTGTTCGCTCCTTGAAGGCGATTCTCGCCCAGTTACCTGTCAGTTATCGGAAGGTTCGACCCTCCCCTAACCCCTCCTTCCAGGGAGGGGAACTCCGGCCTGTTGCGGCCGATGCACCTTTCCCGGCCCGCTCATCCTGAGGCCCTCGAAGGACGAGCGGAGAACCAAGCCCTGGGTCATTCCGATTCTCCTCTGCCTCGGGACTGCGCCAACTCCTTTATTCGTTCCCCGTCCCGCGCTATCAACGCCTCTTTCCTGGCCCTCGACCATCCCTTGATCTGCCGCTCGGCAGCGAAAGCCTCGTCCCTGGTCCGAAACTCCTCGCTGAACACCAAGGTCACTGGCCGTCGTCGCCGGGTGAAGCCCCCGTACGCGCCGGACTGGTGCGCTCCTACTCGAGCCTCCAAGTCATCAGAATGTCCGGTGTAGTACGCCCCATCCACGCATCTCAGCACCTACATCCAGAATGCCATCTTGCATCACTCGTCTATCCGCTCGTCCTTCGAGAGCCTCAGGATGAGCGGGCCAGGAGCGCCGCAGCCAGCCGAGGCACGCAGCAAGCCTCCACCGCCTACCAGTCCCGAATGTCCACGAAGTGGCCGGCGATGGCCGCTGCCGCCGCCATGGCGGGGCTCACCAGGTGGGTGCGGCCGCCTGGGCCCTGCCGGCCCTCGAAGTTGCGGTTGCTGGTGGAAGCGCAGCGCTCGCCGGGTTGCAGCACGTCGGGGTTCATGCCCAGGCACATCGAACAGCCCGCCTCCCGCCAGTCGAAACCTGCCTCGCGGAAGATGACGTCCAGGCCCTCGGCCTCGGCCTGCTTCTTGATGGAGGTGGAGCCAGGCACCACCATGGCGTACACGCTGGGTGACACCTTCTTGCCCTTGGCGACCTCGGCGGCCGCGCGCAAGTCCTCCATGCGGGAGTTGGTACACGAGCCGATGAACACCCGGTTGAGCGTGATGTCCTGGATCGGCATGTTGGCCTGCAGGTCCATGTACTTCAGGGCCCGCTCGGCCAGCTCGCGCTCTTGGCTGTTGGTCATGGTTGCGGGGTCGGGCACCCGGCCGTTGATGGGCGCCACCATGCTGGGGTTGGTGCCCCAGGTGACGTTCGGCGTCAACTCGGCCGCGTCGATCTCCAACAGGCGGTCGTAGGTGGCGCCGGGGTCGGTGGGAAGCTGCTTCCAGGCAGCGACCGCCTTGTCCCAGTCGGCGCCCTGGGGGGCGAACTTGCGGCCCTTCAGGTACTCGTAGGTCTTCTCGTCGGGCGCCACCATGCCACAGCGTGCCCCGCCCTCGATGGACATGTTGCAGACCGTCATGCGGCCCGCCATGTCGAGGGCGCGGATAGCATCGCCGGTGTATTCCACCGCATAGCCGATGGCGCCGCCGATGCCGATGCGGCCGATGATGCCCAGGATGATGTCTTTGGCCGTCACACCCTTGGGCAGCTGACCGTTGACCCGGATTTCCATGGTCTTTGGCTTCATCTGCGGGATGGTCTGGGTGGCCAGCACGTGCTCGACCTCGGAGGTGCCGATGCCGAAGGCGATGGCGCCCAGCGCACCGTGGGTCGAGGTGTGGCTATCGCCGCACACCACCACCTTGCCGGGCTGGGTGTAGCCCAACTCAGGGCCGATGACGTGCACGATGCCCTGATTCTCGCTATAGATGTCGTAATAGTTCGGCAGATTGAAGAACTTAGCGTTGTCGTCCAGCGTGGCGATCTGCTTGGCAGCAATGACGTCGGTGGTGGGACGGCTGCGCTCCCAGGTGGGGACGTTGTGGTCAACGGTGGCGACGGTCAGATCGGGGCGTCGCACCTTGCGGCCGGTCAGCCGCAACCCCTCGAAGGCCTGAGCGGTAGTGATCTCGTGAACCAGGTGTAGGTCCACGTACAGCAGCGAGGGCTTGCCCGCCTCCTCGTGCACAACGTGCGATTCCCAGACTTTCTCGAATAGCGTTTTCGGGGGCATCCTTACCTCACTCTAGGATGAAAAACCGCCTGGCGGCGGGGTACAGCGGACAGTAGTATACCAGGCTTCTGGCGCACCACGGACACACAGCGAGGGCAGGAACCAGTCCCGCCTCCGCTGTTTAGATGGCGTTAAGTCAGGGGGTGGCTGAGAGCGAGACCACCTGACGATCGGCCTGGTCGGCCAGCTTGCGGTTGAGGGCGTTTAGGTAGGCCTTGGCGCTGGCCACGATGATGTCGGTGCTTACGCCGCGACCGGTGTAGGTGCGGCCATCCACCTGAATGCGGATGGTCACCTCACCCTGCGCCTCGGTGTTCTCGGTAATCGACTTCACGCTGAACTCTTCCAGGTGGTTCTCGATGCCGACGGCTGCGGTGATGGCCTTGTACACCGCGTCCACCGGCCCGTCGCCGACTGCGGCCTCCACCAGTTCCCTGCCGTCCGGGGCCTTGATCTTCACCGATGCCGTGGGAATGCCGGGCTCGCCGCACGACACCTGAATCTGCTCCAAGACGTACTGCTCGTCCACAGAACGCATCTCTTCGGCGATGAGCGCCTCTACGTCTCGGTCGTCGACGTACTTCTTCTTGCCCACCAGGTCGCGGAAGGCGTTCCAGGCCTTGGTGAACTCCTCTTCGGTGACGCTGTACCCCATTTGGGTCAGGTGGGCACGGAACCCCGCCCGCCCGCTGGTCTTGCCCAAGTGCAGTATGTTGCCGCTCAGGCCGATGTCGCGCGGGTCCATGATCTCGTAGGTCTGCCGCTCCTTGATCACGCCGTCCTGGTGCACGCCGGACTCGTGGCGGAAGGCGTTGGCCCCCACAATGGCCTTGTTCACCTGCACGCCGATGCCGGTGATGTCGGTGAACAGGCGGCTGGTGCGCGAGATCTGCGTCGTGTCGAGGCCATGCTCCACCCCCAGGAAGTCCTTGCGGGTATGGATGGCCATCACCACCTCTTCGAGCGCTGCGTTACCCGCCCGCTCGCCGATGCCGTTGACGCATACCTCGATCTGGCGGGCGCCGCCCCGAATGGCGGCAAGGCTGTTGGCGACGGCCAACCCCAGGTCGTTGTGGCAGTGCACGCTCCACACGGCCTTGTCGCTGTCCTTGGTGCGGCTGATAATCGTGCGGATCATCTGCTCGAACTCTTCCGGGATCGCATAGCCGACGGTATCGGGCACGTTGATGGTATTGGCGCCGGCTTCGATTGCTGCGGTGTACAGGTCA
Source organism: Chloroflexota bacterium (assembly GCA_964200875.1). GTDB lineage: Bacteria > Chloroflexota > Dehalococcoidia > SHYD01 > SHYD01 > SHYE01. Next base: position 7,149 of record CAXNDA010000063.1, read on the forward strand.
ATCAGAAACTCGATGTCGGACCGTGTCGCGTCCTGCGGACTGAACTCCACGTTCTCGGTGTAGCCCTTCGCCCGCTGGATGGCGATAACCGCGCTGTCCAGCACCTCCTGCCGGCTCTTGCGTAGCATGTGCGCCAAGTGCAGGTCGCTGGATGACGTGAACACGTGGATGCGGGGCCGGGCCGCGCCCTTCAGCGCCCGCCACGCCTCGTCGACGTCGCGGGCGACCGTGCGCGCCAAGCTGCAGATGACCGGCGTGCGGATTTCAGCGGCGACGGCGGCGATTGCCTCGACCTCGGCGTCGGAGTTGGCCGCGAAGCCCGCCTCGATGACGTCCGCCCCCAGCCGTTCGAGCTGGCGGCCCATCTTCAGCTTGTCTTCGCGGTTCATGGTGGCGCCGGGGGCCTGCTCCCCGTCGCGCATGGTGGTATCGAAAATGACGACCTTGTCCATACCGGTTACTCCCTCGTGTGTGCTTCTCGAGTTGCTTGGGTTAACGGCGAGAAGCCGGGAGCCTTACGTAGCTCGCCGTTGCCGGCGAAACTACGTTGTCACCCTCCTGATTGCGCATGCGATCCTCCTCTGGGGGGGAGTGGTTGCCCCTAGTGTATCAAGCCGGCGGATCCTCCCGCTAAGGCCACGCAGCACGTCTGGCCGTCACCGTTACGGCGTCCCCGCGCCATGGCTATGCGGGGCGGTTTGCCGATCTGCGGGCTAAAGCCACGCAGCACTTCTGCCCCGCTAGCGTTCGTACTTCTCCAGGCGTTCCCATTGCGTTCGGATGTAGTGGCCTACCTGATCGGCCTGCTCTACTGGCACTACGCGGGCCCCAAACCGTCGCTGCCAGAATCCCTCCACACCCGCATCGAGCTTCAGCAGCGGAAACTGTCGGAAGATCCGATAGGCCACCGCACCTTTGAGGAGCCGCACTGACTCATGCAGACGAGACGGCTCCAGATCCAACAACAAGTGCACATGGTCGACCATCAACTCGTATTCCAGCAGGCGGAGGCCCTTCTCACGGGCTACCGCCTGGAACTCCTCGCGGACCGCCACCTCTACATCGCCCTGAAGCAGCCACTTCCGGCGCCTGGTTGCGAACCATACATGGTGGAACATGAACGCCGTCGCCCGAAGTGCTGCGTGGCTTTAGCCCGCAGATCCGAGTTCCCTTATTCCCGCACTTTGGGCAGCCAGCTCATCATGCTGCGCAGCTCCTTGCCCACCGTCTCTATCTGCATGTCGGCGTGCAGGCGGCGTTGCGCCAGGAAGTTGGCGCGGCCGCCGGCC
>CAXNDA010000064.1:0-8388 GCA_964200875.1 Chloroflexota bacterium
TATGATGAACTCGCCGTGCGCCATGTTGATGACGCCCATCAGCCCAAACGAGAAGGCGAGCCCCAAAGCTATCAGCAGCAGAATCGAGCTGACGCTCAGCGCATTGAACATCTGGAGCACAAGTACATCCATCGAGTCACCTCATCAACTGGCCCTTCCGACCGGGAGCCGCCCCCTTGGGCGGCTCCCGTGAAGGAACTGCGGTCTGGCGAACGTTAGGGCTTGAGACTCTTGGCCCAGGAGTAGCCCTCCAGGTACGGGTCTGGCTCCACCGGCTTGCCGGAGTTCCAGATCTCGTCAATCAGGCCATCTGCCCGCACCTTGCCGATGCGCACCGTCTTGAACACATGCTGATTCTTGTCGTGCACCTTCACCGGACCACCGGGAGCGGCGAACTCGATGCCCTTGGCAGCAGCCTTCACCTTCTCAACGTCGGTGCTGCCAGCCTTTTCCACGGCCTTAGCCCACAGGTACACGCCGAAGTAGCCGGCTTCAATCGGGTCGTCGGTCACCCGCTTCTCACCATACTTGGCCTTGAAAGCGGCCACGAACTTCTTGTTCTCGGGGGTGTCGGTCGTCTGGTAGTAGTTCCAGGCAACCAGGTGGCCCAGCATATTCTCGGGCCCAATGCCGCGGGTCTCTTCCTCAGCCACGCTGACGGAGAGGGTCTGAATCTTGTCCGGGGTGTTGCCGGCATCCTTCAGCTGCTTGAAGAAGGCGACGTTGGAGTCGCCGTTCAGCGTGCTGAACACCACATCGGGCCGTGCAGCCAGAATCTTGGTTACCACCGTGGTGTAGTCGGTGTGTCCCAGGGGGGTGTACTCCTCGCCGGCCATGGTGCCGCCCTGCGCCTCAAGCTGCATCTTGATGATCTTGTTGGCGGTACGGGGGAACACATAGTCGGAGCCCAACAAGAAGACCTTCTTCTTGCCTTCCTTCAACAGGTACTCCACCGCCGGCACAATCTGCTGGTTGGTGGTAGCGCCGGTGTAGAAGATATTGGGCGACTGCTCGAGCCCTTCATACTGCACCGGATAGAACAGCAGGCCCTTCAAGCTCTCGAACACCGGCAGCACGGCCTTGCGGCTGGCGCTGGTCCAGCAGCCGAATACCACGGCTACCTTGTCCTGCTGCAGCAGCTTCTTCGACTTCTCGGCGAAGGTCGGCCAGTCCGACGCGCCGTCCTCGATGACCGGCTGGAGCTTCTTGCCCAGGACACCGCCCTTGGCGTTGATCTCCTCAATGGCCAGCAGGGTCGCGTCACGCACCGATGTCTCGGAGATCGACATGGTGCCTGAGAGCGAGTGCAACACGCCTACCTTGATGGTGTCGCCGCCGGCCGGCGCAGCCCCACCGCCGGCTGGTGCTGGCGCCGCTTGCGGGGCGCACGCTGTGAGCAACGACGCTGCGAGCAGCGAGCCGAGCCCCAACGCTCGAAACTTGGTAAGTGCAGGTAACACCGGTTCCCTCCCAAGGGTGTACATACTATCCTCCGCCGGCGGACCGGCTTTGAACGTGCTCTAACCTTAGGAGGCCAGCGTTACGAACTTGTGGCCCTTGGATTACGGGATTCGCAAGATCTTGTTTCGGGCACATTACGCAGTCACCTGCGGAAGGAGCAGGAGGGGCCGCCCCAAACGTAGACCAGCGCAATGGCCCCTGCCTGCCGGCATCCGGTGCGGTGTACCATACTGTCCAGCAGTACCTCGACGCCACACACCACCCCCAGGATGCGCCCCTTGCCTACGCCAGTGTTCCTCACCTATGACCAAGCGGCACTTGACTATCAATACGACAACCAGGCGAAGGTGCCCAATTGGGCCGAGGTGCGCAAGCAACTGACAGCAGGCAGTGAGGCCGCCCGTGCTGCTTTCACCTGCCGCCTGGATGAGCGCTACGGCGCGCACCCCCGCCAAGTGCTCGACGTGTTCATACCGGAGGGCCCCGGTCCACACCCCGTCCATCTGTTCATCCACGGGGGGTATTGGCAACGCAACGACAAGTCGGGCTCCAGCTACGTCGCGCGCAGTCTCGTGCCGGCGGGCTATCTCACCGTCGTCACCAACTATGGTCTGATCCCTGATGTCAGCATGGGTACCCTCGTCGAGCACTGCCGCGCAGCGCTGGCTTGGGTGTTTCAGCACGCAGCCGCACTGGGCGGCGACCCCGCGCAGATCACGCTATCGGGCCATTCGGCCGGTGGACACCTGGTCGCGTTGCTCATGGCGACCGACTGGGCGGCACGAGGCCTGCCGGCCGATGTCATCAAAGCTGGATGCAGCATCAGCGGCATCTACGACCTCGAACCCGTCCGGCTGAGTTCCCAGAACGCCGGCATGCAACTCTCACCCGCCGAGGCGGCCCGCAACAGCCCCGCGCTGCTGCCGGCCCCCCACGGTGCGCGTCTGCTGCTCGCGGTGGGCGCGCTCGAGGGCCCCGAATTCCACCGGCAGGCGGAGGCGCTGGAGGCCGCGTGGAATCGCCAGCACCAAATCTGCACCGTGCTCGACGTGGCGGGCCAAGATCACTTCAGCATGGCAGCGCAAGTGGGCGCACCGGCGAGCGCCTTGAGCCAAGCGCTGCTCGCCCACATCCGCCCGACCTAGCCCCCTCGCCAAACCAGCGTTCACCTTGGCCGGGGTAGCGCGGAGGGTTCTGCAAGTAGGTGTTCAGCAACTGCTGGGCGGGATGAAGTGGGGAGAACCCCACACCCCTGCCTGAGGGGACTCGCCGTCCCCCCAGGACTCCCCTGCCGAGACGACCACATCAGTGCGATGTAGTGGTGCTGCGTGGCTTTAGCCCGCAGGTTCTCAAGCCCACTCGCAAACACTGCGCGCTTACCGTATCCCGGCGGACGACACCTCCATCGGTTTCCTCTATACTGTGCACATCAATGCCCGGGCCGCCGGGACATCACGTCGAGGGGTAATGTCATGCTCAGTAGGGAAGAGAACGAACTCATCACACGGGTGGGCCCCGGAACCCCCATGGGCGAGACCATGCGCCGGTACTGGATGCCGGTGCTGTTGTCCTGGGAGCTGCCCGAAGCCGACTGCCCGCCGGTGCGCGTACGGGTACTCGGCGAAGACTTGGTTGCCTTCCGCGACACCAGCGGCCGCCTCGGCCTGATCGACGAGAACTGCCCCCACCGGCTGGCCAGTATGTGGCTGGGCCGTAACGAGCAGGATGGCCTGCGTTGCGTGTACCACGGCTGGAAGTTCGACGTGACCGGTGCCTGCGTTGACCAAATGAACGAGCCCGAGCAGTTCGCCCACAAGATCCACATCAAGGCCTACCAGGTGTACGAGGCTGGCGGCGTCATTTGGACCTATATGGGACCGGCCGACAAGATGCCTCCCGTGCCCGCATTCGAGTACACTCAGGTGTCCGACGACAAGCGGGGCGTCACCAAAGTAGTGCAAGACTGCAACTGGTTGCAAGCGCTCGAGGGCGGTATCGACAGCTCGCACGCCCCCATCCTGCACCGGCAGATCCGGGCTGGCGCCAAGGCCGGCGGCATTCAGGTCGATACTCCCTTTGTACGCGGCAGCGCCCCCGTGCTGGAGGTTGACTACACCGACTACGGCTACTGCTACACCGGCATCCGCCGCCTGGGCGAGGCCGAACAGTACGTGCGCGGCTACCACTTCGTCATGCCCTTCACTCAGTTCCGTCCCAGCCAGATTGGCCGCGGCGGCGCTCCCGACCGCACTACGGTCTCGGGCCACCACTGGGTGCCGGTGGACGACCACACCACGCTGGTCTGGAACTGGCACTACAACTTCGGCCCCGACGAGCTGACCGCAGAGGAGCGCTCGATGGAGGGCAGCGGCAACGGCCAACAGTCGGTCGATTGGGAGAACGGCTTCCGGTCGCATGCCAACCGCGCCAACAACTGGCTTATCGACCGCGATGTTCAGAAGAACGACACCTTCACCGGTATTCCCGGCATCAACACCCAAGACCGGGCGGTGCAGGAGAGCATGGGCAGCGTCGTCGACCGGACGCGGGAGCACCTTGGCCCGGCCGACAAGGCAATCATCGCCACCCGCAAGCTGCTGCTGCAAGCCTGCCGTGCGGTGCAAGAGGGCGGGAATCCGCTGGGCGCCAACGATAGCTACCACAACGTCCGCGCCATCGAGAAGGTTCTCTCCGCCGACACCGCCTGGCGCGAGGTGCTGGTACCGCAGATGTACCCCAGCCTCTCCGCCGAGGAAGTGGCCCGCCGTAAGCAGCAACGTGGAGCGGTGGTCACCCTCTAACTCATCGGTCTTCGGAAGAGAGGGGAGACCATCAGCAGGTCTCCCCTCTTTCGTATTCCAGCCTCGTTAGTGCAGGATTTCACGAAGTTCTTGCGTGAAACCGAGATAGCTACTACTATCGTTGCACCAGGCACTGCGTCTCGAAGCTTGCACCGGCCCACTCAGCGGGCCGGTTTGGTTTCGTTGGCTATTGCAGCGCCCGTGTAGAGCAGGCCCGCCCAGGCGGGATGGAATGTGCAGACACCATGACCGAATCCTATCGCTTCCCTGATCTCCCCAGACTCACCAAGCAGGGTCTCTACGATCCTTCCCAGGAGCACGACGCCTGCGGGGTGGGCCTGGTCGCGAATATCAAGGGCGAGCGCTCGCACACCATCATCGACCAAGGCATCGAGGTGCTGGTCAACCTCCGCCACCGCGGCGCAGCCGGGGCCGACGCCCATACCGGCGATGGCGCAGGCATTCTCATCCAGATGCCCCACGAGTTCCTCCAGCGAGAGGCCTCAATCGTCGATATCGACCTGCCGCACCGAGGCGAGTACGCCGTCGGTATGAGCTTCCTGCCCCAAGAACGGGTGCAACGCCACCGCTGCGAAGGCATCATCGAGCGGACCATAGCGAACGAGGGCCTGACCTTCCTCGGCTGGCGCGACGTTCCGGTCAACGCCGACGCCATCGGCACGCTGGCCCGCCAGACCATGCCCCGCATCCGCCAGTTCTTTGTGCAGCGGTCGCACGCCATGAAGGATGAGGCGCACTTCGAGCTGAAGCTCTACGTCATCCGCCGGCAGATCGAGAAGAGCATCGCTGCGTCGGACGTGGTGGAGAAGGACGACTTCTACATCTGCAGCCTGTCGTCGCGCACCATTGTGTATAAGGGCCTGCTGATTGCCGACCAGATCAAGTCCTTTTACCACGACCTCAGCCACGAGTCGATGGTCTCGAACTTTGCTCTGGTGCACTCCCGGTTCAGCACCAATACCCTCGGTACCTGGAAGCTGGCCCACCCCTATCGCTACGTCATTCACAACGGCGAGATCAACACCGTGCGCGGCAACACCAACTGGATGGCCGCCCGTGAGGGGTTGTTCCAGTCCACCGCCCTGGGCGCCGACCTTCGCAAGCTGCTGCCGGTAGTGCCCGGCGTGCAGAGCGACACCGCCACGCTGGATAACGCGCTGGAACTGCTGCTCGCGACGGGGCGCTCGCTGCCGCACGCCATGATGATGCTGATTCCCGAGGCCTGGGCCGACCACATCCCCATGGACCAAGACAAGAAGGACTTTTACGAGTTCCATTCCTGCCTCATGGAGCCGTGGGATGGCCCGGCACTGGTTATCGGTACCGACGGCGCCCAAGTGTGCGGCGTACTCGACCGCAATGGCCTGCGCCCCGCCCGCTACCTGATCACCAAGGACGACCTCCTTGTCCTCGGCTCCGAAACCGGCGTGCTCGACGTGCCCGACCAGGATATCGTCCGCAAGGGCCGCATATCCCCCGGCCGCATGTTCCTGCTCGATACCCGAGAGGGCCGGCTGATAGAGGACGCCGAGATCAAGGGGACGCTGGCCGCCGCCAAACCCTACGGACAGTGGCTGGCCGAACAGCGCGTCACCATGGACCAGCTTCCGGAGCCCGAGACCATCGAGGCTTTCGAGGAAGAGACGACCCTGCTTCGGCAGCGGGTTTTCGGCTACACGCAAGAGGACATGGAGATTACGCTGGAGCCGATGGCGGTAACCGGTGGTGAACCCATCGGTTCCATGGGCAACGACACCCCAATCGCTGTGTTGTCAGACATGAACCCGCTGCTCTTCGCCTACTTCCGCCAGCTCTTCGCCCAGGTGAGCAACCCGCCGCTCGACGCGATGCGGGAGGAGCTGGTGACCTCGCAGGAAACCTTTATCGGTCCCGAGCGAAACCTGTTCGAGGAGACGCCGGAGCACGCCCATCAGTTGAAGCTTCGGGAACCGTTCCTCACCAACCGCGAACTCGCCAAGATCCGCGCGATCAACAACGGCACCCTGCAAGCCAAGACGCTGTCCACCTTGTTCGACGTGACTGCCCCAGCGGGCGCCATGGCTGAAGCGGTGGATCGCCTGTGCCAAGAGGCGGGCGATGCAGTCGACGACGGCTACAGCATCCTCATCCTGTCGGATCGAGGCGTCGACCTGACGCACGCGCCCATTCCCAGCCTGCTGGCCACCGGCGCCGTGCACCACCACCTTATCCGGGCCGGCAAGCGCACCCGCTGCGGCATCGTCGTCGAATCCGGCGAGCCACGCGAAGTCCATCACTTCGCCATGCTCATCGGCTACGGTGCAGGCGGGGTCAACCCCTACCTCGCGCTTGAGACCTTGGAGGAGCTTTGCGAGAGCGACACCATGGTCGATCCGGTGGATTTCCACACCGCTGAGAAGAATTATGTAAAGGCCTTGCACAAGGGCGTGCTCAAGGTTATGTCCAAAATGGGCATCAGCACGTTGCAGAGTTACCGCGGCGCGCAGATTTTCGAGGCCGTGGGACTGAAGCAGGACTTTGTGGACCGTTACTTCACCTGGACACCTTCCCGCATCGGCGGCGTAGGCATCGACGAGGTGGAGACCGAGACCCGAGCCCGCCACAAGTACGCCTACCCTACTCGCAAGGTCGCGGGCGAGCTGCCGCTGAAGGTCGGCGGCGTGTACCAGTGGCGGCGTGACGGCGAGTACCACATGTACAACCCCGACACCATCGCCCTGCTGCAGGATGCGGCGCGCACGCAGAACTTCCAGACCTTCCAGCAGTTCAGCCAGCTCATGAACGAGCACAGCCGTCGGCTTTGCACCGTACGCGGCCTGCTCGACTTCAAGCCGGGCAAGCCCATTCCCCTGGAGGAAGTGGAGCCTGCCAGCGAAATCGTGAAGCGCTTCGCCACCGGCGCAGCCTCGCTGGGCTCCATCAGCCGCGAGGCGCACGAGACCATGGCGATCGCCATGAACCGCATCGGCGCACGCAGCAACACCGGTGAGGGCGGCGAAGACTACCACCGCTATCACCTGGATGACAATGGCGACTCGCGCAACAGCGCTATCAAGCAGGTGGCTTCCGGCCGCTTTGGTGTGACCATCAACTACCTGGCCAACGCCAGCGACCTGCAAATCAAAATGGCACAGGGCTCCAAGCCCGGCGAGGGCGGCCAGCTTCCCGGCCACAAGGTCGACGACTACATCGGCTGGGTTCGGCACACCACACCCGGCGTTGAGCTTATCTCGCCACCGCCGCACCACGACATCTATTCCATTGAGGACCTGGCGCAGCTCATCCACGACCTGAAGAACGCCAACCGCCACGCTCGGGTGCACGTAAAGCTGGTGTCGGAGTTCGGCGTCGGCACTATCGCAGCGGGCGTGTCCAAGGGCAAGGGCGACGTCGTGCTCATCAGCGGCGATAGCGGCGGAACCGGGGCCTCGCCCGAGTCATCCATCAAGAATGCCGGCCTCCCCTGGGAGCTGGGCCTTGCCGAGACGCAGCAGGTGCTGGTAGCGAACGACCTCCGCAGCCGCATCGTCGTGCAGACCGACGGCCAGCTCAAGACCGGGCGGGACGTCGCCATTGCGTGCCTGTTGGGCGCCGAAGAGTTCGGCTTCGCGACGGCGCCGCTGGTGGTCATGGGCTGTATCATGCTGCGCAAGTGCCACCTCAACACCTGCTCGGTCGGCATCGCCACGCAAGACCCTGAACTCCGGGCTCGGTTCGCCGGCAAGCCCGAACATGTCATCAACTACTTCTTCTTCATCGCCGACGAACTCCGCCAGATAATGGCCGACCTTGGATTCCGCACCATCAACGAAATGGTGGGCCGGGTCGACCTACTCGAGGGCAAGCAGGCGGTGGAGCACTGGAAGGCGCGCGGTCTCGACTTCGGCCACCTGCTGCACAAGCCGCGGGTGCCATCGGGAATCGGCACCTACCACCAAGAAGACCAGAAGCACGGCCTTGAACACGCGCTCGATCATAAGCTCATCGAACTGGCGATGCCTGCGCTCGAGCGTCAAGAGCCAGTGGAGATCAGTCATCACATCCACAACGACCACCGCACCGTCGGCGCCATGCTCAGCTACGAGGTGGCCATGCGGTACGGCGA
>CAXNDA010000065.1:0-8374 GCA_964200875.1 Chloroflexota bacterium
CCGGCCCGGTTCTCGGCCACCCACTCGCTGGCGAAGGAGCCGTTCTGGATCTCGGCCAGAATCTTCTTCATCTCGGCCTTGGTCTCGTCGGTCACGATGCGCGGGCCGATCTTGTAGTCACCGTACTCCGCCGTGTCGCTGATGGAGTAGCGCATGTATTTCAGACCGCCCGCGTACATCAGGTCGACGATCAGCTTCATCTCGTGCAGGCACTCGAAGTAGGCGCTCTCGGGCTGGTAGCCGGCCTCCACCAGAGTGTCGAAAGCAGCCTCCATCAGGTGGGCAATGCCGCCGCAGAGGACCACCTGCTCGCCGAAGAGGTCGGTCTCGGTCTCTTCCTTGAAGGTGGTGAGCAGCGTGCCGGCCCGGGTGCCGCCGATGCCCTTGGAGTAGGCCAGCGCGATGTCGCGTGCCTTACCCGACGCATCCTGGGCTATGGCCACTAGACACGGCGTTCCCGAGCCCTCGGTGAACACCTGGCGCACCATGTGGCCCGGCGCCTTGGGGGCGATCATGCTCACGTCGACATCGGCCGGCGCCATCACCTGGTTGTAGTGCACGTTGAAGCCGTGCGCCCACATGATGGTCTTGCCGGCCTTCATGTGCTTGGCCAGGCTGTCGTCGTACACCTGCTTGGCGGTCTGGTCGGGCACCAGCATCATGATGATGTCGGCGTCGGCGCCCGCCTGGTCCACACTGATGACCTTGAGGCCGGCCTCCTTGGCGCGGGGAGCGCTGCGGCTACCCTCGTGTAGGCCCACCACAACGTCCATGCCGCTGTCCTTCAGGTTCAGCGCGTGGGCGTGCCCCTGGCTGCCGTACCCGATGATGGCGATCAGCTTGCCCTTGAGCAGGCCGATGTCCGCATCCTTATCGTAGAAAATCGTTGCCAATGAACCCTCCTGTATTACCGCCCACGAAGGATGCGGTTGAATTCTCGCTCTGTTATGCCCAACTGCTTGAGGACACCTCTAAACGCGTCGTCGGGCACATCGCCTGGGTGGAACGGTATCGTAACCCTTCTTCCGTCGCTGTGCCGGTATCGGCGGTGGCTCCCCTTGCCGCGCACTTCCTCAAAACCCAGGCGCAGGACGACTTCCTCAAGCTCGCGAGGGCGCGGTGGCACTCGTCACGACCTCCAGGTCGGGAGGAAAGGGTCTACCTTCGTCCTCCAGTTCACCCATCACTAAATCGTACACTTCCTGAATGTAGAGGATGGCTTCTTCAAGCGTCCTTCCAGATGTGTAGCATGCCTCCAGCGCCGGGATCTCTGCGAACCAGCCCCCGTCGTCTGGTCGCAAGACGATGGTGTATTTCGGCCGCGGCCCGGGCTCAAACCCCTCCGGCGGATGACTGAAGGGCGCCTTCGCGACGGTAAACCCACGATCTAACACGTACTGACGCGCCTGTTCGCTGTCCGACAGATCGGGCCAGCTGCCGTGCTCCCAATACACCGCCCTACGGATCACCTCTTTCACAGGAAAGAAGCGACCAATGCCATGACGGATGCCCCAGGTGCCCGAGGCGGGAGCACTCTTGCGCCAATGGGGAGAGCACGGGCCGGATTCGAAGGTATCCATCACGCGGGTGATAGTCTCCTTGGAAACCGATGGAAGCGCACCCATAACCGCCTCCTCTTGCGACTAAAACAGCCCGCCGGGGGCACGCCCGCCCGCCAAGTGCGGCAGCAGCACGTGCTGATGCCCGGCGTCGGGCCCCACCCGCTCGGGTCCCCGCAGCATGGCGATCTGGCCGGTGCGGCAGGTCTCGATCACCCCGAACTCGCCCAGCAATTCTACCAGCGAGTCGAGCTTGTCGGTATCTCCCGACGCCTCGATGATTATCGAGGTCGGCGTGATGTCGATGACGCTGGCGCGGTAGACGTTGACGAGGTTCAGCAGCTCCGAGCGGGTCTCGGCCTTGCATTTCACCTTCACCATCATCAGCTCGCGGGCCAGCATGTCCCGCTCTTTGTTGGTGATGTCCTCGATGTGCACCACGTCGATCAGCTTCTCGACCTGCTTCACCACCTGTTCGGTGTCCACCAACGAGGCGTCGACCACGAAGGTCATGCGCGAGAGCCCCGGCTCCTCGGAATGACCGACCGCCAAGCTCTCGATGTTGAAGCCGCGCTGGCGCACCTTGCTCACAATCCGGTTCAGGACCCCGGGCCGGTTTTCCACCAGCGCCACCAGGGTATGCAGATGCTCTCTACTCATCGTGTGGCCTTCGCCTCCTTGTCGCGCACCAGCACCGGGGGCTGGTCCACCGTCTCCTGCAGCGAGGCGCCTGGGGGCACCATGGGGAAGCAGTTCTCGTTCTCGTCCACCACGAATTCAACCAGCACGGGGCCGTCGTGAGCCATGGCCTCGCGAATGCCGGCGTCCACCCCGGCCTTATCGGTCACCCGCAGCGCCTTCATGCCGTAGGCCTCGGCCAGCTTCACGAAGTCGGGCTGGTGCATGCGGACAGCGCTTTTGTTGTCCTTGTAGAACATTTGCTGCCACTGCTTCACCATGCCCAGGTAGCCGTTGTTCAGAATGGCGAACTTCACCGGCAGCTTGTGTTCTACAAACACCGCCAACTCTTGAGAGGTCATCTGGAAGCCGCCGTCGCCGCAGATGGTCCACACGGTGTCGTGGGGCTTGGCCACCTGCATGCCCAGCGCACCGGGTATCTCGAAGCCCATGGTGCCGAGGCCGCCCGAAGTCACCCAGCTATTGGGCTTGTCGTAGCGGAAGTACTGAGCGGCCCACATCTGGTGCTGGCCGACGCCGGTGCACACGTAGGCGTCGCCACCGGTGATTTCGTAGAGGCGGGAGACGACGTACTGCGGCAGCAGAGTGTCGGTCTCGGGCAGCGCGATGGAGGGGTGCTCGTCGCGCATGGCCTTGATCCACGCCTTCCACTCGGGGTGGTCCTTGGGCGTCACCTCGGCGTTGATGGCGGCCAGCGCCGGCTTGAGGTCGGCGTGCATGGCCACCACCGGCCGCACGTTCTTGCCGATCTCCGCGGGGTCGATGTCGATGTGGATGATCTTGGCGTTGGGGGCGAAGTCCTTCAGCCGGCCGGTCACCCGGTCATCGAACCGCATGCCGCAGGCGATAATCAGGTCGGTCTCGCTGATGGCCATGTTGTTCCAGTACATGCCGTGCATGCCGGGCATGCCCATATTCAGGTCGTGGGTCCCGGGGAACCCGCTGATGCCCAGCAGGGTCGTGATGACCGGAATCTGGCAGGTCTCGGCCAGCTCCTTCAGCTCGGCGTAGGCCTTGGAGATGATGACGCCGTGGCCGGCCAGAATCAGCGGCTTCTGGGCGTCGGCGATGAGCGCCGCTGCCTTTCGGGCCAGCGCCGGGTCGGGCGGCGGCGGAAGCTGGTAGCCGCGCAAGTGCACGCTGTCGGGATACTCGAACTCGCACACCTGCTGCTGGACGTCCCGGGGAATGTCCACCAGCACGGGGCCGGGCCGGCCGGTGCGGGCGATGTGGAAGGCCTCTTTGAGCGCTTGTGCAAGGTCCTCCACGTGGAGCACCAGTTGGTTGTGCTTGGTGACGGGCAGGGTGATGCCGGTGATGTCGGCCTCCTGGAACCCGTCGCGCCCGATCAGCGTGGTGACCACCGAGCCGGTGATGCACACCAGCGGGATGGAGTCCATGAACGCGTTCGCGATGCCGGTCACGAGGTTGGTGGCGCCGGGCCCCGAGGTCGCGAAGCATACGCCGACGTCTTCCGACACCCGGGCGTAGGCGTCGGCGGCGTGGGCGGCCGACTGCTCGTGCCGAACCAGGATGTGCTGGATGTCGGGGTATTGGATGAAGGTGTCGTAGAGCGGCAGGTTCGACCCGCCGGGGTAACCAAACACGTGGCGGACACCCTCCCGCCGCATGCATTCGAACACAATCTGCGCACCGTTCAGTTTCATCGTGGAAGACCCTCTCTCTAGCTCTCTCCCTGGGAGGGAGAGAGGACTACTGCAACTAACCGCAGACTGCGCCTTCCGACGCAGAACCGACGAGCCGGCTGTACTTCCACAGCGCGCCCCAGGTGTAGTTGGGGGGCGGGGCCACCCAGCCCTGGCGGCGGCGAGCCAACTCCTCGTCCGATACGTCGACGTGAATCTTGCGGGTGTCGGCGTCGATCTCGACGATGTCACCCTCGTGGATGAAGGCGATGTTACCGCCGACCGCAGCCTCGGGGGCGACGTGGGCGATCATGAAGCCTCGGGTCGCGCCCGAGAACCGGCCGTCGGTAATCAGCGCCACCTTGTCGCCCAGGTGCTGGCCCGAGAGCACCGAGGTCACCGACAGCATCTCCCGCATGCCGGGCCCGCCCTTCGGCCCTTCGTAGCGGATGATGACCACATCGCCCGCCTTGATGTCGCGCTGCATCACCGCCTCCATGCACTTCTCCTCAGTGTCGAACACCCGGGCGGGGCCGCGGTGGCTGGTGACCGTGAGGCCGCCCAGCTTCATCACACAGCCATCGGGCGCCAGGTTGCCTTTGAGAATGACCATGCTGCCGGCGGCCCGCAGCGGGTTGCTGAGCGGCCGCACCACGTCCTGATTGGGGTTCCACTGCACGTCGGCCAAGTTCTCGCGCATCGTCTTACCGGTCACCGTCATGCAGTCGCCGTTGATGAGGCCGGCGTCGAGCAGCGCCCGCATGACCATGGGTACGCCGCCCACCTTGTGCAGGTCGTACATGTTGTAGCGGCCGCTGGGCGACATATCGCCGATGTGCGGGGTGCGTGAACTGACGTCGTCGAAGTCTTGCATGGTGAGGGGTACGCCGCACTCTTTGGCGATGGCCAGCAGATGCAGCACCGCGTTGGTCGAGCCACCCAGGGCCTCCACCACGGTGATGGCGTTCAAGAAGGCGTCGCGTGTCATGATGTCGCGTGGGCGAAGGTTGGTTTGCACCAGACGCATGAGCGCCTCACCCGTCTGGCGGCTGATCTCGGCGCGGGCCGGGTCGATGGCGGGAATCGACGCGCTGTAGGGCAGGCCGATGCCCATTGCCTCGGATATCGACGACATCGTGTTGGCCGTGAACATGCCACCGCAGGCGCCGGCGCCGGGGCAGGCCACCTGCTCCAGTGCGAACACCTCCTCGTCGCTCATCTCACCAACGGCGTTCTTGCCCACCGCCTCGAAGATATCGAGGATGGTGACGTCCTTCCCGTGGAAGCTGCCGGGCATGATGGAGCCGCCGTACAGGAAGATGCCCGGCAGGTTCAGGCGAGCCAGCGCCATCAGGCCGCCGGGGTTCGTCTTGTCGCAGCCGCCGATGGCCACCAGACCGTCGTAGGAGTGGCCGATGCAGTACAGCTCCATGGAGTCGGCGATGATCTCGCGGCTGACCAGCGACGCCTTCATCCCCTCGGTGCCCATGGCGATGCCGTCGGTCACCGAGATGGTGTTGAACTCCTTGCCCAGGCCGCCGGTGCGGGCGATGCCCTCCTTCACCCAACCGGCCAAGTCGTGGTTGTTGAAGTTGCAGGGGGTGCCCTCGCTCCAGCAGCTTGCCACGCCCACCCACGGCTTCTTGAAGTCCTCGGCGGTGAAGCCCACCGCGTACAGCATGGAGCGGTTGGGCGCCCGCTCGATCTTCAGCTTGATTGCGTCGCTCGGTAGTGCCATCGGTCTATCGGCCCTCCAGGTCTGGTGATGTCTCCGGGTACAAAAAAACCGCCCCACATGGGACGGAGTGTTGCGTTCGATTCAGCTTCTGCTGATGTGGCCTGCGTAGCGACCGACCGGACGGCTCCGTCCCTGTGCCGGCCACACGGGCCGGCTAGCCTACTACTACGAGAAGCAGCGAGCGGGCAGGCGCGCCAACGGCAGCGGCCGAAGCCACCGAACCGTATGTGAATGCGTGCGTTGCCATGCTCAGACGCTTCCCCTCAGCCAGAGTGCACAGAGTATGGCACGGGGTGAAAGCGGGTGTCAATCGCAGTTCCAGGCACATAAGCGCCGGACTTCAGCGGACGGCGGTCGGTGCCTCTGTTAGGGGGGGTGCCTGCTGCCGAATCCGCACGTCCAGCGAGAAGCCGTGTCCCAGCGCTGCCAGATACCGCCGTAGGGTGTTGAGGGTGTAGGACCCGTAGCCCCGCTTCTCGATGCGGGCCACCTGTGCTTGCGACACCCCCAGCCGCTTCGCCAGTTCACGTTGACTCAGGCCGGTGCTCCGCCGAGCCTCCACCAATTGCAGCCAGAGGTCGCTTCGGGCGGCCATCTCGGCGTATCTCGCGGCTTTCTCAGGCGTGTCCCGGAGTGACGTTTGCCATTCCCGGTAGTCCTGCTCGCCCTGAGCAATTAAGTCACTTCGCACTTCGGTTGTCATCGCACACCTTCTTCCCGGTTCATGAAAGCTGCGTATCGGGCCCGGGCCAAGGCGAGTTCGTTGGGGGGTGTCTTAGCGGTCTTCTTCTGGAACCCATGGACCAAGACGATGCGTTTTCCCGTGAAGAAGAAGTAGATGATGCGGAAAGCGTCGGTCTTACTCTCTCGACGCAGCTCCCATAGCTTGTCGTCCAGATGCTTGACCAGGGGTTCTCGAGCTTGGACGTTGCGCACCCTTAGTTGTTCGATGGCCCAACCGATGCTCTGCTGGGTATCCGTGTCCAGGGTGCGTAAGAACTCCAGGACCGGACTCTTCCCCTGCTCGTCCCGGTAGAAGACTACCGACCACGCCATGTCCTCAGCCATGACACGTATTTTAGTATCGGACTAACTGATCGTCAATCCAAGAATCCAGTGGGCTAGGTCGCCGCAGGAGCGGCCGTGTCCGTGCGCGCGAACATCCCCTCCATCTCGCGCCGCACCTTCACCGCGTTCTGTGTCTCGTCCACCGCGACGTCGGCCCAGCGCACCACCTCGCCGGCGGCCACCGGGCGGGTGACCTTCCAGCCGTGGGCGAGGCCGAGGGGGAGGGCGCCGGCGGCTAGCGAGTCGGCGGCGGGCATCAAGCGGCCGACGACAGTGTAGCCGCCCTCGCCGTCCAGCAGCTCACCGGGCTTGAGGGTGCGCTTGGCGGTGGCTACCGCGTCGGCGCGGAAGCCGGTGGGTGCGCCGGTGGGCTCGCCGCGCAGGCCCACCGACGCCACGGAGATGCCGACCTCGAGGCCGATCAGGTGCCAGCGCTTGTACAGGCAGGCGTAGCGGCCCGAGGGGTCGGTGCGGACGCCGTACTCGGTGAAGCAGCGGCGGATGTATTCGGTGTCGCCCTCGAACACCACCCAGACGCCGAACCGGATGTCGTAGGGGATGGGCTGGCCGTCGTGTTCCAGCGACGAGATGACCTCGACCTGGCCCTTGTGGTGCAGCAGGCCGCCTTCGTCCAACGGCCGCATCACGGTGGGGATGTCGTCGATGCTGGCGGGTGGGTAGGCGAGGCCGGAGGGGGCGGGCGTCAGGCCGGTGGCATTGCATACCGCCGTGGTCTCGATGGCGGGCTTCGAGCCGTCGAGGAACGAGTTGAACATCTTGGGGTTCAGGCCGCCGACCTCCGCCTGCTCGGGCGTCAGGCCGTAGTAGCCCCACACCGTTTCCGGCGTCGATTGGCCGAAGTGCGGTAGCCACTTGTGACCACGCCCGGCTGCCACCACCGAGAAGCCGGCGGCGCGCGCCCAGTCCACCAGGTCGCAGATGAGCGCCGGCTGGTCGCCGTAGGCTAGGCTGTAGACCACGCCGGCCTCGGCGGCGCGGCGGGCCAGCAGCGGGCCGCAGAAGGCGTCGGCCTCCACCGTCACGTTGACCACGTGCTTGCCGTGCTTGAAGGCCTCCAGCGCGTGGTCGACGGCGGCGATGGGGTTGCCGGTAGCCTCGACGATGATGTCGATCTCGGGGTGCGCCACCAGCTTCCGCCAGTTGTCGTCGACGTGGGTGGTGCCATGCTTCAGGGCATGATTCAGGTTCTGGGCGGCGAAGCGCTCCAGCGGCCAGCCGACCCGTTGCAGGTTGGCGCAGGCGTTGACCGGCGAGAGGTCAGCCACGCCCACCAGGTGAATGCCGGGCGTTTTGGGCACCTGCGCCAGGTACATGGAGCCGAACTTGCCGGCGCCGATGAGGCCGACCCGCAACGGCCGGCCCTGTTCCGCCCGCTGTGCGAGCTTTGCATAGAGGTTCATGGGTGACCATCCTTAGTTGGTTATGCGACTGGCAAGGTCATAGCGTGCGCTGACTGGGTCGCCCTTCCGGTCCTCCCTCCCCAGCGCGGGAGGGAGTTAGAGGGAGGGGGCAGGCTTTGGCCGATGACCTCGGTACTGGACGAAGGGTTCCCCCTCTCCCTAGCCCTCTCCCGCCGGGGGCGAGGGGATCGGATGGGTCGGCGGTTGGCTATCGATGGGCAGGCGAGGGCTGGTGCCCGGGTT
>CAXNDA010000066.1:0-8371 GCA_964200875.1 Chloroflexota bacterium
CCCCACTGTTCCGGCGAGGGCAGCGGCAGCCGAACCGGCGGGTCCTCGAAGTGGCCAATGCGGCGGAGCTGCCCCGCCACCACCTGCTGCTTCAGCGCGAGCTGCCGGTCGTAGGCGATGTGTTGGTATTGGCAGCCACCGCAGGCGCCGTAGTAGGGGCAGGGCGGCGTCACCCGATCGGGCGATGCGGCGAGCACCTCCACGGTCCGCGCCTCGATGTGATGGGCGTGGCGGTCGGTCACCTCGGCGATCACCGTCTCGCCGGGAATGCCGAGGCTCACCCAGACCACCATCTCGCCGTGATGCGCCAGGCACATGCCGTTATGGCCCATCTCGGTGAGGGTGAGGGTGAGCCGCTCGCCCAACCCCTCGATCGGTTGCCGCTTGCGCCGGCGGTTCATAGGCTCACGTAGGGGCCCAGATAGCGGCCGCCCAACACGTGCAAGTGACCGTGGGGCTGACTCTGGCCGCCCTCGAAACCGAAGTTGGATAGCACGCGAAAGCCCTCCGGACAGTGAATCTGGCCCATGTGTACGGCAACCTCGGCGTAGTGCGCCACGTTGGCCCACAGTTCC
This sequence comes from Chloroflexota bacterium, assembly GCA_964200875.1. GTDB lineage: Bacteria > Chloroflexota > Dehalococcoidia > SHYD01 > SHYD01 > SHYE01. The sequence goes on from CAXNDA010000066.1 coordinate 576, forward strand.
TGCTGCGAAACATGGCGCTTGGGGATGACCAACAACATGACCGGCGCCCAGGTCAGAACATTACGGAACACCAGCGTCTCGTCATCCTCGTAGTGCCGGGTGCAGGGCTCGACCCCGGCGACGATGTCGCAGAACACGCACCCGGGTTGGCCGCCGAGGTGGTAGCCGGTCAACGCTGGTTCAAGTACTCCGTGAGGGTGAGCCCGCTGGCGTTGACCGCGCGTGCCGTCTCGACGCCGAGGTAACGGTAGTGCCAGGGTTCGTAGGCGTAACCGGTCACCGCCTCCTTACCGCTGGGATAGCTGAGCACGAAGCCGAACCGGCCGGCATTCTGCAGCAGCCACCGGCCTTCACGCGTCGCTTCGAAGGTCTCCTCCAACTGGTACCCGGCCGAGGGTGAACTGAAGTCGATGGTCGTGCCCAACTGGTGCTCGCTATGGCCCGGCACCGCCGAGATGCGTGAGGCACGCTCTTCCCCCATGCGGGCCACATAGCCACGATACAGCACTTCCTGCTCCTGATACGGCCGGAAGCCTGAGATGACCACCGGTTGCAGCCCCTGCGCCTGGGCCTCGGCAACCATCGCTTGCGCAGCCTCGAGCGCTGCCTTGCGCAGGCGGATGCCGGCCCGTACCGCCATGGTCACCGGTACGTCGGCCAAGTCGCTTGGCGCGAAACTCGCCGGCAGGCTGTTGCGCTTGTTGACCGGCGCCAGTAGCTCGTTGCCGTTGACTACGTTCACCAAGGGCGGGGCCGGTTGTGTGGCCGCAGGTTCAGGCGTGCTGCCCGGTGTCGGGATTATCGGAGTGACGGTGATGGCGGGAACCGTGGCCAGCGGGGGCACTGTCGCCGTGGCGGTGGCGGCCGCCTGGGCGGGCGTCGTAGGGCGCTCCGTGGTTGGGGGTACCGGCGGAGGTGGGGCGGCGCAGCCGGCCCAGAGCGCGGCGGCAAGGGCGGCGCCCAGGGCGAGGCGGGGACTCATCCCGGCCGCCCCAGCAGCTCGGTGACGGTGACGATACGGTGTCCTTTAGCCTGCAGGCCCTCGATGATGGCCGGGAGCGCTTCGGCGGTCTGATTCGCCGCGCAGTGGTGCACCACAATGCCGCCGTTGGTGGTGCGCTCCAGCACCCGGCTGCGCACCGAGGCCGTGGTCGCGTCCGGCAGCCAGTCGCCGGAATCCAGGCTCCAGAACACCGAGGTGTAGCCCTCGCCCGAGACGACGTTCCACACCCGTTCGTTGCGGGCGCCGAAGGGCATGCGCATCCAGGGCTTGGTGCTCTTGCCGGTCAGGCCCACCACCAGTTGTTCGGTGTACAGCAGTTCGTCGCGAATTTGTTGGTCGCTCATCTTGGTGAAGTCGGGGTGGGTGGCCGAATGGTTCGCCATCTCATGCCCCTCGGCAACCATCCGGCGCACCATGTCCGGATACTTCTCGGCGTACTGGCCGGTCATGAAGAAGGTGACCCGCAGCCCGAACCGGCTCAGCGTGTCGAGAATCGACGCCGAGGGGCCCAGCACCGACCCGCAGTCGAAGGTGAGCGCGACGCGGGGATCATCGGCTGCGCCACGGGCCACCTCGCGCACCGCGCCGGTTGCCGAGCGCTGCGTCGCTGCCCCGCTGGGTGGCGCTGCCGGTGGCGCCGGCGGACGAGGCGTCGCTGTTGGCTCGGGCGTTGCGGTGGGTGGCTCGGGCGTCGCCGTGACGGTTGGTGTGACCGTTGCAGGCAGGGGCGTAGCCGTCGCAGGCTCGGGCGACGGCGGGGAAGGTTCCGGCGACGCAGAGACCCAGCCCGCGGCAACGATTGCGAGCAGAAACGCCAGGGTAAGCGGCCACCCGGCGATATGTTTATTCAATGTTAGGTTGACAGGCTGGAACTGCACGCTCCTATGATACGGAGGTTGGGCCCGCCTCGCGAGCTCCACGCACAGATTATGAACTGCTACGCCTGCACCCGCCCCGCCGCCCACCGCTGCACTCGTTGCGCTCGGTTCTACTGCCCCGACCACGGGCAAGAGCAGTGCGCCAAGTGTATGGAACCGGCCGCGATCATGCCCTCTTCGGCCGTGTTTCGGGGGACGGCCGCGCTGCTCGCCATATCGCTGGTTGCGGCGGTGTGGCACCTGGTGGCATGGCCGCAGTTTCCCAGCCCTGAACCGATGGCGCTGGCGCCGCTGGCCACCCGGACGCCTTACGCCGTGATCGCCCCACCCGTCGCCACCTCGACGCCCCGTGCCGCCGGGGCGGCAACGCCCGTAAGTACCACAACGGCTGCTGGTACGCCCACAACAGGCGAGACACCGGCGGCGGCGGCAGCATCTCCCGTTCCCACTACGACCGCGGCGCCTACGCAGACGCCAGCGCCGACCGCCACGCCGCGGCCGGGGCGCCGCTACCTGGTGGAGTCAGGCGACACGCTGCTGGGCATCGCCATCCAGTTCGGGGCGACGGTGGGGGCGATCACGGCCGCCAACGGCATCACCGAGGACAGCTTGCTGCGGATCGGGCAGGAGTTGGTCATCCCTTAAGGGCAACGGCACGGGGGTAGGCCACGCCAACTGCGCGCGACGCTAGTGGTGCGATGCACGTAGTGTGATGTGGCTCGGCGCGCGGCCTTCGGATGAGCGCGATGGTTCCCTCCGCCCGCCCATGGAAGTTTTAGGAGTCGAGGGGGTTCCCCCTCGAGCACCCCCGCCCCTTCGACGTTGCTCAGGACAGGCGCCAAGGGCTGCTGCCCTCTCTGGACTCTCCTGCCTTCGTCGAGCATCACGGTAAATGCGTTGTACCACCAGGCTCGGGGCCATGATATTCGCGCATGCGGCTTCTGCGCCCGGCGGGCACAGCCGTCGGCCATCGTACGTCAGGGACGCAGCCCTAAACCATGCTCCCACCCGCCGCGGGCCCCCCGAGGTGCTGCATGGCCTCAGCCCGCAGACCGGCGCACCCCCCAACAGCGACGCCCCTAGTACGGCATCACCCCTGGTACGGCGCCCGAAGCCGCCCCGCCACCCCAGATGCTTCCTTACGTCAGCATGACAGAGAATCGCGATGTCATGCCGAGGCCACGAGGCATCTGGCGGGGCGGGGCCACCGCACGCCCTGAAGCACGCTCCCGCCCGCAGCCGCGCGCCCCCGAAGTGCTGCGCGGCTTTTGCCCGCAAGTCTCATGGCCAACTCACCGGCCCTGAGTTCTTGCCCCACCTACCTAGGCAGAACCCGTCTAGCGCTTATGGCTCATGCGTGGTAGTATCTCCTAATCTCCGAAATGGGGTCGAGAGGAGTCGTCATGTCAGCACAACGATTGAAGAGGTTGGTTGCCTTTGCCTCGCTGGTCGGGGCACTTCTCGCGGTGGCCTGTTCGAGCCCCGCTCCCACCACTGGACCGGGCGGTGGACAAGCGCCGGCCGACGGTCCGGTGAAGCCCAAGGTGGACCGGTTGGTCATCGCCCTCAAGACGCCGACCAACGAGGGCGCGACCCCGCGCCACTACTGCTGCTTCGATGCCTGGCAGGGGCGCTTGATGTACGAGAGTCTGGTGGGTCAGGACGTAAAGACCGGCCTACCCGGAACCGCCACCTTGGCCACTGAGTGGAAGATTGACGAGGTGGCCAACAAGGTCACGTTCAAGCTCCGGCCGGGTGTGAAGTTTCACGGCGACAACGGAGAGATGACCTCCAAGGACGTGATCCACACGCTGGACACCCTGAAGGCCAACGAGCCACCGTCCTCGAACACCTGGGTGCTCTCGTGGTGGCGGCCGTTCATTGAGAAGGCCGAGGCCAACGGCGACGCTGAGGTCACCTTCAGCATCACGCCGCAGGCCCAGTTCATGTACTTCATCTCGGATGTGTTCTTCCAGTTGCCCATCCGCAGCAAGGCCGATCACGACAAGAACGGCGAACCGAAGACCGCCGACGCGGGCGGCGTCGCCGGCACCGGCCCTTACCAGTTCAAGGAGCGCAAGGTGAGCAGCTACTTGCGTATGGAGCGGACGCCCTACAAGCACTGGAAGGCCACCCCGGACTTTCCAGAGGTTGAGTTCCGCATGATCAACGAGCCCTCCACCCGGCTGGCGGGCCTGTTGGCAGGCGAGATTCACATTACCGACGTGCCCAGCGACCTCCAGTCGCAGGCTGAGAAGCAGGGCATGAAGCGCATTGCGAACCTTGCCAAATCGCCCCGTGTCATGGCGACGTTCCTCTGCTGCTATCCGGACGTGCAGACCAACCAGTGGCCGCTGTATCCGGACAGCGCGCTGCTGAACATCAAGGTACGCGAGGCATTGAACCGCGCCATCAACCGCGACGAGCTGGGCAAGGCCTTCGCCCCGGTACGCGAGCCACTGTTCCTGAGCCACTACAACGAGCAGCGCCCCGCCTGGGATCCGGCCTGGCCCGCCCGCTTTAACGACATGTACGGCTTTAGTCCCGACAAGGCGAGGGCCCTGTTGGCCGAAGCCGGCTACACCGCAGCCAAACCGCTGGAGTTGGACGTGTACGCCAGCCAGCTCACCTACATTGCCAATGGCCCCGACATCAACGACGCCATCGCGAACTACTTCCGGAACGTGGGCATCAAGGTCAACGTGGTGCAGAACGACCCCGGCACTCAGCAGACGCAGGAGCGGGCCTACCGGTTCAAGAACCTGGTACGCCTGCAGTCCATCGGCTCGAACCTGCTGGACGGCCTCATCATCTGGAACACCCGCGGCAATGGCGGATCGGCAGCCGGGTATTACACCCCCGAGCTGTGGGCCATGCGAGACGAGTTGAACAAGGTGATGGACCCCGACAAGCAGGTGCCGCATCTGAAGAAGATCGGCGAGTGGGGCTTCAGCAACTACTGGGACATTCCCCTGTGGTACGTGCCGCTGGAGGTTATGGCGAATCCGAAGATCGTGGAGAACTGGACCTACCCCGGCAGCGCCAACGGCGGCTGGAGCCACTTCGAGACCATCAAGGCCGCACGCTAGCGACAACAACCGCTCAGAGCTTCCAAGGGGGCGTCCAGTGGACGCCCCCTTGCTGTTGATTCTGGCAGGCCTAGAAGGAGAACGGGAGCCGTGATTCCGGTCGCCAACCACAAGTGGGTGGTGTGGGTGCTGCTGGCCTCGACGACACTGGTGCGGATACCGTCGGCCGTCGCGCTGGGGGTAGCGTTGCCAGCGCTGACCGCTGAACTCGCGCTCGATGCCGCGCAGCAGGGGTGGTTGGGCTCGGCGCTGAGTCTGCCCGGCGTGCTGCTCGGAATCCCCGCGGCGTGGTACTGCGCCCGGTTCAACCCCCGCCACCTGCAGACGGCGGTGCTGGCAACCGGGTCTGCGCTCATTTTCGCGCAAGGCTGGGCGCCCGGGCTCGAGGCGCTGCTGCTCACGCGGATGCTGGCAGGAGTCGTCTTCACGGGCATGCAACCGGCGCAAACGCTGCTGCTGCGGCAGTGGTTCACGCCGCGGGAAATGCCCTTGGTGTCGGGATCGCGGGCAGCGGTCATCGGGTTGGTGGAGGCAGCCACGTTCAGTCTCGCGGCGCCCCTGGTGGCAGCGGCCGGCTGGCGGTTCGCTTTCCAGGCGCTGGGAGCCATCGGCGCTGCGGTCACGGTGACCTGGCTGGCGTTCGGGCCCAAGTATGTGCCCGAGCCGGCCGAGCCCGTAACGCCCGGTCTCAGCGAGAATCCGCTGTCGCTCTTGAGGCGCCACCCGGCGTTGGCGGCTATGACGCTGGGGGCCTTCGGAGCCCCGGCTGCGTGGTGGGCCTACGTGGTGTTCTGGCCCAGCTACATGCTGGAGAGGTTCGGCATGCCGGTGGAAGTGTCGGGGCCGCTGTTCGCGCTCACTTCGCTGGGCATGACGCCGGGCGCACTCTTCGTGGGCTGGCTGTGCAACCGCCTTCCGTTGCTGCGGGGGCCGGCGCTCATCATCTGCGGTGCCGTCCTCACTGGCGCCTCCTGGGGCATGTTGCTTACCGACAACGTTACCGCGCTGGTGATCCTTGCCTCGGGGGTTGGGTTGGCCTGGGGTTTCATCGCGGTCATGGGCGGCTTGGCGTTCCAACTTCCCGGCATTCAACCGCGCGAAACCGCGGTGGCCTCCTCCATCATCTGGACCGCCACGGGCATCGGCGAATTGGCGGGCCCGGCCCTCGCGGGCGTGCTCGCCCTTGCCACCGGCGATGTCGCCACGGCACTGGCGGCCGCTGCCGCGCTATCGTGCGGGCTGGTGGCCGGCGGCGTTGCCGTTAGGCGGTTGCCCGCCCCGTAGTGGCTAAGGCTGCGCCAGGTACCGGAGGGCCACACCCGTCGTGATTGCCGCACCCACCGGCAGCGCCCGCTCGTCCATGTCGAAGGACGCGGAGTGGATCGGGCGCGGCTCCGCCCAATCACGGCCCCGCACGCCCAGATAGAACATCGCGCCCGGCACCCGCTCCAGCAGGTACGAGAAGTCTTCGGCGCCCATCATCAGGTCGCGTGGTACCAGCGCATCCGGGCCCAGCACGTCGCGCACCACCTCGCTCACCAGGTCCACGCCCACCTGATGGTTGACCAGCGGCGGGTACAGGCGCTCGTAGTCCAGCCGCGTTTGCGCCCGCATGGCCTGCGCAATACCCGAGGCGACCTGCCCCATGCGGCGCTCCAGCAGATCGCGTACCGCCGGGCTGTAGCTGCGGGCTGTGCCCTTGAGGACCACCGTGTCGGGGATAACGTTGAAGGCGTTGCCCGCGGTCAGGCTGCCGATGGTGAGCACCGCCGGGTCGGCCGGGTCCACCTCCCGGCTCACCAAGGTTTGGAGGGCGGTGATGATGTGGGCGGCCACCACCACTGGGTCGACGGCGAGGTGGGGGCGGGCAGCGTGGCCGCCGGTACCGAACACGGTCAGTTCAAAGCGGTCGGCGGCGGCCATGGTCGGCCCCACCCTGGTCGCGATCTCACCGGCATAACGCAGGGGATCGACGTGCAGGGCGAAGGCCGCATCGACCTTCGGGTTGTCCAGCAGGCCCTGCTCGATCATCCGCAGCGCGCCGGCGCCGCCTTCTTCAGCCGGCTGAAACATGAACTTCACGGCGCCCGCGAAGTCCTGGCGCCGGCCGGCCAGCATGCGTGCGGCCCCCAACAGCACCGCAGTGTGCCCGTCGTGACCGCACGCGTGCATCACGCCCGGGTGCTGCGAGACGTAGGGTGCTTCGCCGCGTTCGTCGATCGGCAGCGCGTCCATGTCGGCCCGCAACAGCACGGTCCGCCCCGGGCGCGCGCCCTGCAACAGCCCCACCACGCCGGTGCCACCCACCCCGGTCTGCACGCTGCATCCCAACGCTTGGAGGCGGCCAGCCACCAACGCCGCTGTCTGCGTCTCCTCGAAAGCGAGTTCAGGCGACTGATGGATCGCCCGGCGGTCGGCAATCAGTGCCGGGGCGATGGCTTGGGCGGCGGTCAGCAACTCGTGGGGCATGGGTGTCTCCCAGTTCTTTGGCCGGATTGTCGCGCTGGCTGGGTTACTCAGCAAACCGGCTTCATCGTAAGAACTCAGAGTTCGGGTGGTGGACTACTGCACTACTGTCAAACCGCGGCCTTCGATGGAGGTTGGCGCTTCCCGCCCGCCCGCCCCTGGAGGTCTCGAAGTGGGGGACCCTTCGACAAGCTCAGGACAGGCACCCCCCCACCCCTGCCTGAGGGGACTCGCCGTCCCCTCAGCAACTGTGTTGCAGGGAGAAGTTGGCGTCCCATGGCGTGTTGGTACTGACCATAGCATTGAGGGTGATGAGCAGCTTGTGCATGCACGCGGTGAGAGCAACCTTCTCGATCTTGC
>CAXNDA010000067.1:0-8332 GCA_964200875.1 Chloroflexota bacterium
GTTCGCGAACGCGAGGCGAAACAGGCAGCGGCATTGCAAGCGGCGGGTCTGCTCTAATGCCGCGAGTACCCGGCGCGGGCTAAACCTGCGACCTTACGGGCCGTTTAACCTCCGAGCAAGCAAACACCCCATCACGCATACCTCCACCTCCCTCCCTCACGTGACGGCCCTCGACGTCACATGCATAGACAACGGCGCGATCCTGCAAGGGAGAACGCCGTTGTCTTGCGTTCTGCCTATGGGCGGGCGGCAGGGCAGCCATCCGCCACGGCGCCACAAGCCCGGACAGCGGGTGCACGGCGAGGCTTCGCGGTAGGCCGGGAGCGCCGGAGTACCGTTCGGCCTGAGCTTGTCGGAGGGCCATCGCTTGACGTGGTTCGACACGCTCACCACGAACGGAATCGCCAGGCGCTGGACACCGCCCAAAACGCTGCCGGACATGATCTTGGCGTCGCAGACTGGTGCCAGCGCCAACCGCCACGGGCTACACTAGCGGGGCATATCATCTCTCATCCCTTCGAGGTTGCCCTATGAGTATCCGAGCGGTTGTCGTCGATCCCAGCGCTCAGGCGCACTTGACCCTGGGCGTGGTAGACGCCCCAACCCCCGGCGCAGGCGATGCGGTCATCCGGGTGCACGCCATCTCCCTGAACCGCGGCGAGACCCGCGGCGCCCAGACCGCGGCTGCCGGCGCTCGGCCAGGCTGGGATATCGCTGGAGTCATCGACCAGCCGGCGGCCGACGGCTCCGGACCCAAGGCCGGCCAGCGGGTGGTGGGCGTGCTGCGGACCGGCGCTTGGGCGGAGCTGGTGGCCGTGCCCACGGCGAACATCGCGGTGCTGCCCGATGCCGTGAGCTTCGCCCAGGCCAGCACGTTGCCGGTTGCCGGCCTCACGGCGCTGTATGCGCTGGATCGCGGCGACGGTCTGATCGGCCGCAACGTGCTTATCACGGGTGCATCTGGCGGCGTTGGCAACCTCGGCATTCAGATCGCCAAGCAGGGCGGCGCACGGGTGACCGGTCTGGTGCGCCAAGAGAAGCACCTGCCGTCGGTGCGAACAGCCGGCGCCGATCTAGCCGTGGCCGACGAGACCGGCCTGGCGGCCAAAGAGGGCGGCCCCTTCCACCTCGTCCTCGAGTCGGTTGCGGGGCAGGTGTTGGGCAACATCATGAACGTGGGGATGATGGCGCCGGCCGGGCAGATTGTCTGCTACGGCGTCTCTGCGGGCGGGCAGGCCAGCTTCGACTCCTCGGTGTTCCTGCGTGGGCGCATCACGGTATCCGGCCTGTTCGTGTTCACCGAGCTGCAGCGGGAAGGCGCGGGCGTCGGCCTGACCCGCCTGGCGAACATGGTGGCCGCCGGCACCCTGAAGCCCGAGATCTCGGTGGAGGGCGACTGGAAAGAGATCGGCGCCGTCGCGCAGCAGCTGCTCGACCGCACCTACCCCGGCAAGGCCGTTCTGCACGTCTCGTAGCCACCGAGGCAGCCTCAAGGTACGCCGCTCCATTGACCAGGCTTTTAGCCGGATGCTAGCATTGGCTTCGGTTAGAGCCGACAACGTTGCGTCTGTTGACGCCGCCGAGCCGGCTCATCGCGTCTCTAAGCGAGCACGCGAGAACTTCAAGGCCCACCAGTATGGGCAACCATGGAGGTCGCACCCATGTCCGGACACTCTAAATGGTCGCAGATCAAGCGTCAGAAGGGCGTTGCCGACGCCAAGCGCGGCGCGGTCTTCACCAAACTCGGCCACGAACTCACCGTAGCCACCAAGCAGGGCGGAGGCTCCGACCCCGAGACGAACTTCCGCCTCCGTTTGGCCATTCAGCGCGCCAAAGAACAGAACATGCCGCTGGAGAACATCACGCGCGCGATTCGCCGGGCCGCCGGTGAAGACGGCGCCGGGGCACTCGAAGAGATGACGTACGAGGGATACGGCCCTGGTGGTACCGCGGTTATCGTGCAGACCGTCAGCGATAACAAGAACCGCACCGTGTCCGAAGTGCGCAACGCCTTCTCGAAGGCCGGCGGGAATCTCGGCGAGTCGGGATCGGTCGCCTGGCAGTTCGAGCATCGTGGGGTGCTGGCGGTTTCGGCCGGCAAGCGTGACCCCGACGAGATTGTGCTGCTGGCCATCGACGCCGGCGCGGTTGACGTGCAGGTGGATGGCGACAGTATCGAGGTCTATACCGAGCCCCAGGACTTGGAGGCCGTACGCCGCAGTCTCGAGGACGACCACAAGCTCAAGGTGGAGTCGGCCGAGCTGACGATGAACGCCAAGCTGTCGGTCTTCCTGCAGGAGAAAGAGGCGCTGCAAACCATCCGTCTCATCGATCGCCTGGAGGAGCTGGACGACGTCCAGAAGGTCTATTTCAACGCTGACTTCGACTCCGACGTCCTGGCAAAGGTGGGATAGCAGCCGGTTGGGCGGAGGTGGCCCATGGCCGACAAGTCGTTCCGGTTGGCGATTCCCGAGGCCGGCCTCTCGATTGAACAGAATACCGAACAGGTGCCACACGACAACAAGTACTATGTGCTGCGAGACGGCACTGCCGTCGGCGCCTATTTAGCCCTGAAGAAGGCGCGAGAGAAGCTGCAGCAACTGAAGGACGAGGTGGGGTTCAAGCCGGCATCCCAAGCAGCCGATGGATCGGGCGATGAACAGGCGAACCGGGAGCACATTGAGCGCCTGCTGGACGCTGCCTCCAGTTACTGGAGCCAGAGCCACAAGCATCGGGGGGGCGGCGGCCGTGGTGGCCGTGGCGGTGTGTAAACAGACGGAATACATTTCTTGGAGGCCGAAGGATGGCGGAGTTTCACAAAGTGGCACAGGTGAGCGATCTTGGCCCAGGCAAGATCAAATCGACGCAGGTCGGCAGCGAGTATGTCGCGGTCACTCAGGTGGATGGCAAGGTGTATGCCTTCGACGACACCTGCCCCCACGCCGCGTGCTCGATGGCCGAGGGCGAGATCGACGGCGAAGTGATCATGTGCGTATGCCACGGGCGCGAGTACAACGTCACCAGTGGTACGCCCGTGAATCCCCCCTTCGGCGACCCGATGAAGCTCTACCCAGCCAAGGTTGAAGGCGACGACGTCTTGGTGGAGATGTAGCGTCCCGCCGGCCCAGCGCCCTTCACGGTACCTGCACCCGATCATATGGCCCAACACCGCATCGCGTCGCTGGCAGACTGTCCGCTCGGCGCCGTCCGCCGTGTGGTGGCACGCGGCGAAGAGCTTGCCCTAGCCCGCACCAGCGAAGGCGACGTGTTCGTCACCTCCGACATCTGTCCGCACGGCCACTGCTCCATCGGTGCGGGCGGTTCGGTGAAGGGCGTGACGCTGGTGTGCCCGTGCCATGGCAGCGCCTTCGATCTGGCGACCGGAACGGTGCTGTCGCCCCCGGCTCGGTACCCCCTGCGGGTGTACGCCGTCACCCTCGACGGCGGCGACATTCTCGTCGACCTCTGACCCAGCCGGGCCTCGCATGGGAGCCGCCACTCAGGTACGATTTTCCCTATCCGCGATACGTTCTGTAACGGCGCGCGCGCCCGCGAGTTATGGCTATTTGCCTGGAGTTGCCCCTAGAGCGGGCCTCCGACAGTAGGCCAGAAAGCTGACGCATGCTCACCAACGTAATCAACTGCGGCGATAGCCGATCGATGGACACCGTAGCCGACGGTTCCGTGCACCTCATAGTCACCTCGCCGCCCTACAACGTGGGCAAGCCCTACGACGCGCACGGCGACACGCTGGAGTTGCGTGAATACCTGGAGATGCTGGAGGCGGTGTGGACCGAATGCAACCGCATTCTCGCCCCGGGTGGCCGCATTGCCATCAACGTGGCCAACACCTATCGCCAGCCCTACCTGCCGCTGCACAGCCACATCATCCGCCAGATGCAGGCGCTGGGCCTCCTCATGCGCGGCGAGATCATCTGGGACAAAGGCGCCACCGCCGGTGTCTCTACCGCGTGGGGCAGTTTCGCGCGGGCTTCCAACCCCGTTTTACGCGATGTGCACGAGTATGTGCTGGTATTCTGCAAGTCGTCGATGAAGCTCGAAGGCCGGCGCGGGCCCGATGGTCTGCTGCCACCCACCGGCATCACCAACCAGCAGTTCGTCGACTGGACCCGCAGCATCTGGCGCATCGAGACGCAGTCGCGTCTGTCGGACAAGGCGGGCAAGCGCTACAACCATCCGGCCCCATTCCCGGTGGAGCTGCCTCGCCGTCTGATGCTGCTGTACACCAACCGTGGTGACGTGGTGCTCGATCCCTTTATGGGTTCAGGCTCCACCGCGGTGGCCGCCGTGGAGGAGGGGCGCCAGTTCGTGGGCTATGACATCAGCCCCGAGTACTGCGCCTGGGCCCGCGAACGCGTGGAGTCGGCCGAGACCCGGCCCTTCGTGCAGGTGGCTACGGTCGCCAAAGCCAAGCGCACCTACCCGCGCCGCCGCAAGGCCGTGGGCGAGCCGGTGCTGCAAACGATGCTGGCCACGGGCACAACCAAACAGGCGTCCGCCCCCCAAGAGGTGGAGCAGGCCACGGGGTAGGCCGCCAAGCCATCGCGTTACCGCAGCCGCACGCGTCACTGCGCACTGGCCACGGCAACACTGGACGCTCACGCATTGGTAAGAATTCAAAGGTGAGGGGGACATGTCATTCCGACCAGCGGGAGGAATCCCTTAGCCCCGGGTAGTTGCGACTATCCGGGAACGAAGGGATCCCTCCTTGCGTCGGGATGACACGAGGTCCACCCTCCAGCCCCCGAAGTCCGAATACGTACACCCGATTACCTCACCTGGGGCTGCCCCCGCCTTTACCGGCTACAATAACCACAGCACGTGCCGAATGTTCGTGCAACATACGAGCGTACTGTTCTGTAGCACTTGGTAAGGAGCTAGCGTGCACCCATTCCTCGGTCGAACTCTCGTTGGCGGCGCGGTTTGGGTGCTGGCATTCGCAGCAGCGTGTACGCAACCCGCGCCCGCAGGCGAATCAGGGACGGCAGCCCCCCCAGCGTCGGCCACCGCCGAGCCAGCCCCCGCGAGTACCGCCACACCCGCCCCACGGGCTGCAGCGGTCGGTCCCGACTTCTCGGGTCCAGCAGCCTACGAGCACGTGAAGCAGCTTGCCGACGTCATCGGCAGCCGGGTGGCGGGAAGCGATGAAGAGCGCAAGGCTGCCGACTACATCGCCACGCAGTTCCGCGGCTACGGCTACACGACAGAACAGACTCCGGTGGAGTTCGAGTTAGCCGACGAGACGGTGGCCGAGCTTGAAGTGAGCGGTGCAAAGCGCATTCCAACCAATAGCCTCGGGTTCTCGGCCAGCGGCAACCTGAGCGCCCCACTCGTGGCCGTGAAGGGTGTCGGACAGCCTGCAGACTTCCCAGCGCTGGCAAACGGCGCAGTCGTGCTGGTGCAACGAGGTACCCTCTCGTTCGGCGACAAGGTGAAGAACGCCGCAAACGCCGGCGCCAAGGGCATCATCGTGTACAACAACGAGGCCGGGGAGTTTCGCGGCACACTGGGTACCGCTGGCCCAATTCTCGCCGTCGGCGTCAGTGGAGACGCCGGCCAGGAGCTGCTCACGCTCGCGCAGCAACCCGGCGCTCAAGTTCGGCTGAAAGTCGAAACACAGAGTGTCCAGGTCAAGAGCCGCAACGTGTTGGCCAAGGCGGGCGACACCTGCAGCTACATCGTCGGCGGGCACCTCGACTCCGTGCAGGCGGGCCCGGGCGCCAACGACAACGCCTCGGGCACGGCAGCGACGATTGAGGCGGCCCGGGTACTCTGGCCGCTGGCGAAGCAGGCCAACCTGTGCTTCATGGCCTTCGGCGCCGAGGAACTTGGCCTTTGGGGCAGCCGCATCCACGTGCGGGGGCTTTCAGCGGCCGAACGCCAAGGGATCAAGGCAATGGTGAACCTCGACATGGTGGGCGTCGGCGACCGCTGGCGCATCTCCGGCAGCGAGCCGCTGGTCAACCAAGTGGGCGAAGTGGCCGATGCGCTCGGCTATAAGGTGGGCCTGGCGCCATCGGGCCGCAGCGCCGGCGGTGGCAGCGACCATGCCAGCTTCATCCAGGCCGGCATCCCGGCGGTGTTCTTTTATCGCCTAGAGGACCCGAACTACCACCTCGCCACCGACCAAGCCAAGTTCATCGACCCCACGAATCTCGAGCAGGCCGGCCGCATGACGGGGGAGCTTATCAAGCGCCTGGTGGCGGCCGGGTAGGCGAGATCCCCCAACCGTCATTGCGAGGAGCCACAGGCGACGTGGCAATCGTGTCGCAAAAATCGCGCGCAGCCCTAAACCGATGGCGCGACTCGCGCCCAGTCACGATTGCCACGCCCGGCTCACGCCGGGCTCGCAAAGACCTGTTCGTCAGTTCCGCAGGGCGTCCAGCAGTGCCTCGGTATCGTCTTGAGGGCTGGTGACGCCCACGGCCACCGCGTTGTTCACGAAGATACGCTTGGCCACCCGCTGGATGTCGGCGGGGGTGATGGCCTTGAACTTGGCCACCACGTCCGCCACCTGCTGCACCTCGCCGGTGTTGATCAGGCTGTCGCCGGTCCAACGAGCCACCGACATGGTGTCCTCCAGCCCTAGACGGAAGCTGCCGGCCGAGAAGTCGCGCGCCTTGGTCAACTCTTCCTCCAAGACCGGCTCGACCACAATCTTGCGGTACTCGTCCATGATCACCTTGGTGGCCTCCACCAGCTTCTCGGGCGCAACGCCGGCCGAGGTGTAGAGCGCCCCGGTGTCGTGGTAGCGAGCCGCGCCACACCCCACGGAGTAGGCCAGACCACGCCGTTCCCGCACTTCCTTGAACAGGCGAGAACTCATGCCGGAGCCGAGGAGGCTGGTCATCACGGTGAAGGCGTAGCGATCGGGGTCTTGCCGGCCCATGCCCAGCATCACCATCGAGAGATTCGCCTGGCTGATGGGGCGGGTCTCCACCACCACCTTTTGGGTCGGAGCGGGTTTGGTGGCCGGCGCCCACGTGCCGACCGAAGGGTCCGCCTTGGCGCTGTAGTGACTGCCGATCAGATCGACCACCTGCTGATGGGTGCAGTTGCCGGCCACCGACACGACACAGTTGTTGGGCACGTACCAGGACCCCACATAGTCGGCCAAGTCTTGGCGCGAGATGCCGCGTACGGTGTCCTCGGTACCGGCGATACTCCAACCGAGGGGTTGATCGCCGAACAGCGCGCTGTGCGAAAGCTCCGAGGCCCAGCCGCCATGCGAATCATGGCCCCGGCGGATCTCCTCGATGATGACCTGACGCTCGCGATCGACCTCCTCCTGCGCCAGCAGCGGGTGCTGCACGATGTCGGCGATGACGTCGAGCGCGATGGGGAGCTGGTCGTAAGGCACCTTGGCCAGAAAGCAGGTCACCTCGTGGCTGGTGAAGGCGTTGGTACGGCCGCCAGCAGCCTCAATGGCCTCCGACACCATCATCGCCGTGGGGCGCTTGGGCGTGCCCTTGAACAGCATATGCTCCAGGAAATGCGATACGCCACTGATAGGCAGCGTCTCGTAGCGAGAGCCAGCCCCGATGAAGATGTTGACGCTGACCGACTGCGCGTCGGGCATCTCGGTGGTCATGACCCGCAGGCCCTCGGCAACGGTGGTGATGTGGGTGTTCAAGTAGACTCCTTGGTAAGTTGAATAGTCACGCTACAAGGGGTAGCGGCTGACGCGCAGACCTTCGACTGGTATCAAGCGCTGTGCCACTGGGTCGACGCCGAGCAGCAGTTCCTCCAGGGTGACAGCGCCTAGCAGGACGGGCTCCCCAGGCTCGTTGAAGATGACGGGCGTGACCGTCTCCATGCCCTCGACACGCACGGTAGTCTGGCCTACGTCATTCTCAGTCACCTCGCCATTAGCGATGCGGAACCGCTGCCGCCGCCGCGGCTGCACGCCCAGCCGCTCCAGTAACTCCCGCGGGGCGGCGGTGAACGTCGCTCCAGTATCGACCACGGCATCCACTTCCTCGAAGTGGGTGCCGGCGGGATCGCCGATCGAAATGCGGACGCTGAAAGTAGACATCGGGTACTTCAAGTGTAGCCGAATGCGGCGCCGAGCTGCCGCGCATCGCACGCTGTCATCGCGAGCCAGCCGTCAGCCGGGCGTGGCAACCTTCCCCAGAGGCAACGCCTGGGCCGATGTCATGCCGACGCCAGGAGGCATCTGGTGGGGTGAGGCGGGTGCTACCCCTGACCTTGGGGAGACGCCGGATGCAAACCTACCGCCGCCGCCCCCGGACAGCGTGGCGATGTACTCGTGTTCGGGGGACACCGCCCACCACCCACGCAGGCTCGAGTG
>CAXNDA010000068.1:0-8283 GCA_964200875.1 Chloroflexota bacterium
ACGCTGCCGAGTCCGCCGGTTGCGCCCGTTGCGCCCGGCGTCCCGCCTGTCGCACCGGGACAGGCCACTCCGGCCCCCACGCCCGGCTCCTAAGCACCTACAGCATCGCCTGACAAGAGCGCCCCTCAGGGGCGCTCTTTGGTTG
The DNA here is from genome assembly GCA_964200875.1 of Chloroflexota bacterium. Classification (GTDB taxonomy): domain Bacteria; phylum Chloroflexota; class Dehalococcoidia; order SHYD01; family SHYD01; genus SHYE01. The sequence continues at coordinate 146 of CAXNDA010000068.1, forward strand.
GCGGTTGTCTACGGGTTCTGCAGCAGCGCTGCGTGCCGGCAGCGAGCCACCCCACCGCCAGATGTCTCCTTGCGTCGACATGACAACCCCAGGGCCATCTGTCATGCCGAGCCCGCGAGGCATCCGGTGGGGCGGGGCCCAGCCCCCGAACACCTACCAGCGCCGGGTATCCCACTGCCCGAAGCTGCGTGCCGGCAGCGGGCCACCCCACCGCCAGATGTCTCCTTGCGTCGACATGACAACCCCAGGCCATCTGTCATGCCGAGCCCGCGAGACATCCGGTGGGGCGGGGGGCAGCCCTCGGACACCTAGCAGCGCCGGGTATCCCACTGCCAGCTCTGCGTGGAGGAAGATGCAGCCTAGTGGTGTGACGCACGTAGTATGAGGTGGCTCGGCTCGCGGCCTTCGGATGAGCGCGAGGGTTCCCTCCGCCCACCCATGGAACTTCTTAGGAGTCGAGGGGGTTCCCCCTCGAACACCCCCGCCAGAAAGGGCTGCCGCCCTCTCTGGACTCTCCCGCTTGGACGTCCACATCACTTTAGGTGCTTCAGACCACTAGAAGCGTGACCCTATCGGGCTGCGGTTCGGCGAGATGGGGAACATCGCCGCCGGTGGGAAATCGCCGAGAAAGACGCTGCCCGCACCGATCAACGGGTTCCCCAACATCCCGCCCCGAGCCCTGCCGGTCAGGAACCGGCGCACAATCGGTGGGCGGGTGCCGGGCCGGGCTGCCAGGTACAGCGTGGCGGCGCCGGCAACTGCAGGCGCAGAGGCCGAGGTGCCGCTGAAGCCGCCGGGCCCCAGAATGAACGTGCTCACGCCGTCGGCGGCCACCAGTTCGGGCTTGGGCCGTCCGTCTTTGGTGGGCCCGCGCGAACTGTAGATGCGGGGGGTCAGCGTGCCGGGGGCCACGGCCCCCACCGTCAACGCCGCCACCGAGTCGGCCGGAATCACCAGACTCTCGGCGGGTTCGCGGTACTCCATCGCGAAGTCAGTGGTCACCACCAGGTCGAGCTTCGTGCGGCGTGACGCGCGGAACCGTTGCACCCCCACCCAATAATCGCCGGGCGCCGCCGTGCTGTGCACAATGTGCTCCACCGGCGGGAACTGCCCGTTCTGAAATGCGGTTGACTGCGCGACCACCGTCTCGCCCCGGAACAGAAACAGATCGAAATCCTGATTCAGGGTGTCCCAGTCGTCCCAGGTGAGGAATACCTCGATCCGGAACACCCGCTCTTCCGTGGTAGTGGTGCGCCGCAGCCGGATGGTATTCCCCTCGTCGGAGTCCCGGAAGTTGTGGAAGCCGTTGCCCTCGGGGTCATGGAAATAGCCGGTCCAGTGCGTGTTGCCGTAGTTACCGGCCGCCTGCACCCAGGTGACACCGGCTCGTTCGGCCTTGGCCACAATGCCGTTCACACTGCCGCGCCCGTCCCCATACGCCGTACCGGGCCACCCCACAGAGGAGGAGATGACGTTCACCCCCTCGGAGATGAGCCAGTCGACGGCTTGGCCGAGTTCGCCCTCCGTGGCGAAGTTCACCAAGTACAAGGTCGCTTCGGGCGCGACATCGAAGGCGATCTCGGCGGCGGCAGTGCCGTGGACATTGCCGCTTCCGGTAATGTCGGCGTCGGCGCGGAAGGAGCGAATCACCGGGTTGGCCGGCAATTCCGTGCCCAGCACATTCCAGTAGCCGTCGAAGCCCAGATCGAGCACGGCCAGCTTGGCGCCGCGGCCGGTCAAACCCGAGCTGTGCCACCGCTCCAGGCCCATGCCGGCGATGCCTTCGCTGGTGATGGCAGCACTCTGCGGGGCATAGGGCGCCCGCACAAAGCGGATACCGGGGCTGGTGGCCAGGCCCGGCAGTGCAGCCACCGGTACCAGCGCCTGCACCCAACCCTCGTACTGCAACTCAACGGTTCCGCCCGCGTCCACCACTGCGGCTACGGCAGGGCCGGGCATCACGGGGTCAGTCTCGGCGACCACCCGGACCAGGTGTCCTGTGGTCGCCAGGCCGGCCAGCCGAGCAGCACCCGCCATATCCCCAGCGGGGTCGGCGGCCTGTGCCTGTGCCAGGGCGCTGAGCGCGGCGTCGAGTCCCTGCAGGGTGGTTTTGGGCGGCACCTGGGCAGCATCCACCCGCTCCACCGCCCACGTCTCCTCGGCAGCGCCGCTGGTGAGCGCGGCAGCCCGCGGAGCCGCCGTTTGGCTGACCAGACCAGCACACAGAGCGATCATCACGCAGGCGCACAACGCCCGGAAAAGTGGCATCAGAGGGTAGTACCAGGGTTAGCGGGAATTTGTTTCACCGCCCGCAATATGGCAGCGGTCACTTCAGGTATGCTAGTGGCCGCTTCTGGGCATGTCAACGCTTGGCGCAAGCTGCCGGCCCCGCAACCGTCCAGGGCTATCGCACCTAAACACCCGATGGACCGGCCCCGGCGAAATCCGGCGGGTGAGTGCAGAGCGGGCAGCCGTTCGCTTGCAGACCGTCATCCCGACGCAAGGAGAGATCCCTTCGTTCCCGGATGGCCACAGCTACCCGGGGCTAAGGGATTCCTCGCGCAGCTCGGAATGACATCATGCCCGTACTTCTGAGTGCGAGCATACGCTTGGTCCACACCCACCCGACCCGCCGGCTGTGCTATGATGATCCTCTGCGGGGTGTAGCTCAGCTTGGTAGAGCGCTTCGTTCGGGACGAAGAGGCCCACGGTTCAAATCCGTGCACCCCGACCATTCGATACTTTCTCAACACGAAACCGCTGGCCATAGGCCGGCGGTTCTCTTGTGCCAGCGCGATTGCTTCTTCACCGGTCACTGAGTACCCTTTCACCAGCAACCCACCGGAGCCAGCCGATATGACGCGCGCCATCTACCAGGTTCGCCTGGTCATCAAGCCCGAGTTCGAGGATGAGTTCAACCGCTGGTACGAGGGCTACTACGTGCCGAAGCTGATGGCCGAAGTGCCGCACTTCACCGCCTGCACCCGCTCGGTGGGCGAATTCAACGGCCAGCGCATCTACCTCACCGACTACGAGACCACCGTGGAGGACATGGACAAGGCCATCGCCGAGATGCGGGTGCCGGGCCGGGCCGACGTGAACAAGGAGTTCTACGCCTGGAAGGACAAGGCCATCACCTTGCACGAAAGCATCCAGTTCCACGAACGCGTACGCATCCCCTAGCCGGAGGCTGAGCAACCGCATGACGACCGACGAGCGACTGCAGCAGATCGAAGACCGATTCGCGATACAGGACCTGGTGGCCGAATACTGCCGGGCCATCGACGATCGTGACCTCGACGCCTTCATCGGCTGCTTCACTGTCGATGGCGTCCTGCGCCACCGCGACGGGGTGATGCGCTTGGATGGCCGCGATGCATTGCGGGCGTACTACACCAACCGCTTCAAGCAGTACGGCGTCACCTTCCACTACCCCCACGCCCAGGTAGTGACGTTCGATGGCGCAGAGACCGCCCACGGCTGGGTGAGCGCCCACGCCGAGATGGGCCTGGACGGCGAGGGCTGGACCTCGGCCTTCCGTTATACCGACCGCTATCGCAAGGTGGATGGCCGCTGGCTGTTCGCCGAGCGCGAGCTGGCCGCCTGGTACTACATGAAGCTGGCCGACCTGCCCCACGGCATGGGCAGCCCCTACCGCAAGCACTACAAAGGCACGCTGGTGCCAGCCGAGCTGCCGGAGAGCCTCGAGACCTACCGGACGCTGCACGGCTTGCCGTAGGCCTCACGCTCCCCCAAGAAGGCTTCGTCGTTGATTTCGGCCCTCCGAAAGAACGCCCAACGGGGCCTGCAAGCTTGCGATTAGACCGAAGGCTCGCCAGCGCGCCACACTTGGTCCCACAGCGCCGCCCGCTCCGTTACCGGCAGGTCCTGCACCGTGGAGCCCTGCTCCCAGGCCAGCGCCTCCAGCCGTTCGAACGCCTGGCGGAAGCTGGTGTTGGCGTGACGCAGCACCTCCTCGGGGTTTTCGCCAGCGCCGGCCGCCTGCACCGCCAGGCTGAACAGCCGGCGGCCCAGGTCGGTGGCCAGCGCCGATGCCGCCAGCCCCTGCTCAATAGGCAGGCCCAGTTGCGAGAGCCGCTCGTGCAGCGACCGGGTGTAGGCCAGCGCCGGCAGCGACTTGGGCAGCCCCTTCAGCATCGAGGTGCGTTCGGCCCGCTCCTTGCTCTTGATGGCCTCCCAGTTCTGCACCACCTCGGCCGACGAAGCTACTTGCACATCGCCGAACACGTGCGGGTGCCGCCGAACCAGCTTTTCGGCGATACCGCGAATTGCTTCCCGCGCGCTGAAGTCGCCGTTCTCGGCGGCGATCTGGCAGTGCAACAGAATGTTCAGCAGCAGGTCGCCCAGCTCCTCCTGCAGGCTATCGAGATCGCCCTGCTCCAAGGCCTCCAGCGCTTCGTAGGCCTCCTCAATCAGGTACGGTTTCAGGCTCTCGTGGGTCTGCTCGCGGTCCCAAGGGCAGCCGTCGGGGGCGCGCAGCTTGGCCACAATGTCCAGCAAGCCCCGGAAGCTGGCCACGTTCTCCACCAACGCCAGCGCCGGAACGTACAGGCAGGTCAGATGGTCCAGCGCGGGCTCACGGTCGAGCTGGTACAGCGGCAGCACCAACACCCGCTGTTCGGGGCACCCAGCGGCGATCACCAGCGTGACCGGGTGCTCGGCGGGGTACAGCTCCAGCAGTTCAAGCTTCAAGTGCGAGGCTGCCTCACGGCTGTAAACCTGACCCACCAGCGCCGGGCGGGCAGGGTCGATATCCGGCGCCAGCGCGTCGACGAGTTGCAGCCCGCCCCCGGACGCGCTGAAGGGGTCGACGCCCACGGCGGTGAGGGCCGGTTCGATGAAGCTGAGTCCGGCGACCACCGTGGCGGTTTGCCCCTCGGCGCGTGCCCGTTGCAGCAACGCCTGCACCGTGGCTTCGGCCACCAGGGGGTGTCCTGGCACTGCGTACACCACACCCTCGGGGCGCTCGGCCAAGCGCCACACTTCGTCCACGATGGCGGCGTACACCGCCTCGAAGCTGGGGAGTTGCTGGTACAGGTGGTCGAAGCTGTGCACTTCGAGGTGCGTTGGCAACCCGGCCGTGGTCGGATGCACCGCAGTCCGCAAGTACACCTCGCCGGCGCTGTGCAGCACCGCAACTGCCTGCTGGGTGAGCAGTTCCGCCGGGCCGGGGCCGAGGCCGAGAATGGTCAGGCGCAGGAGACACCTCCCGTAACGTTGCTGGCGCCGAGCGCGTATTAGTATAGAGCCAGCAGCTTGCGCCCCGTCCAAGGCAACAACCATGACTGAACTCCCAGTACTCAGCGCTACCATAACACCTGCCCAGGCTGCCCGGCCTTCGGGCTTGCGTGGGGTGGCGCTCTCGCTTGGCGGCGTGCTCGCCGTGCTGGCGGTGCCGCTGCTGCTGATCACGCTGTCGGTGCGGCTGGTGATCTTCACGCCGTGGCTCTACGAGTACGGGTTCACCGAGTACAACATCCCGGCGATAACCGGCATCGAGCGCGCCGATCTGCTGCAGGCGGCGGACGAGACGCGCCAGTACTTCGCCGGCAACTACGAACCACTCGCCATCACCGTCCAACGAGCCGGCAAAGACTTCGCGCTGTACAACGAGCGGGAAGTGGCGCACATGGCCGACGTGAAGGCCATCGTGCAGGGTGTTGAGCGGCTGCAGTTCGGTTCGTTAGCGGTGATGCTGCTGCTCTTGGGGCTCGGCATCTCGGCGCAGAGTCGCGCCTACCTGCGGCGCTACGGCGCAGCATTGCTGTGGGGTGGCGGCCTCACCTTTGGCCTGGTTGCCGCCGCAGCCGTGGGGGCGGTCCTGTTTTTCGACCTGCTGTTCCTGCAGTTCCACCTCATCAGCTTCAGCAACGACCTGTGGGTGTTAGATCCCACCCGCGACTTCCTGATCATGATGTACCCCGGCGGCTTTTTTCAGGATGCGACGCTGGGGATAGGCGGGGTCGCGCTGGTGCTGTCGCTCTTGGCGATGCTCACCGGCACCCTGCTGCGCCGCCGTCCGGGACAAGCGCTGCTGGCGGCCGCGACCGAGGGGATGATGGGACCCGCCGCGCATCCCGAGGTGGTGGGGCTGCTGCGGGAAATCGACGCCGACCTCCAGGGCATCGTGCGCTGGTTCGATACCGTGCTCTACCCCGAATCGGTGCCGGTGGGCGAGTGGCACGCCAAGGATGTGCTGGGCCACCTGGTGTACTGGCACCGTAGCAGCGCCAACGCCGTCACCGCAGTCGCGGGGGGCGGCAGCCCGACGGCGCAGACCGACACCGTGGACGCGATCAACGCCCAAGTGCGGCAAGCCACCACGCCGATATCGGTGCGAGAACTGACCGTAGCCCTCTCGCTGTCACAGCAGAAGCTGTCGGCCGCAGCTCACCGCCTCCAGTCGCCCGATGCAGTGGTCCGCATCCGGCTCGACGGCAGTCAGCGCACGCTCCGAGAGCTGCTGCAGGTGACCCGCGACCACCTCCGCCAGCACCTCGCCGAACTGCGCGAAGCCAGCATCCGCGGCCACGGCGGCTAGCGGCAGCCCTGTAGGGGCGGTTCCCCCGTAGGGGCGCAATTCATTGCGCCTTAGCCCCCGCCCTGGTCCACCGACAAGCGCTGGGCCTCACCGAAACCCCCGCCGCGACGCCTGCCGTAAGCCGGTAAGGCGTCATGAATGCCGCCCCTACAGCCGGACGGCGAGTCTGCGGCCTCAGCGGGGGTAGCGGCAGCGCGTCGGTAGGGCGGCTCTCCCGTGGGGGCGCAATTCATTGCGCCTTACCCCGTCCTCGGTCACCGACAAGCGCCACGGCACCACTGGCACCCTTGCCTTGCACCGCGCCCAACGGCCGCTAAGGCGTCATGAATGCCGCCCCTACCAGAGAAACGCGGCAGGCGAGTAGGCGCGGCTACGGCGGGTAGCGGCGGCGTGCCGGACATCACTTGAATCATCGCCCACCCACTGGCGTTCAGGTGGGCGTGCCACTCCACCCCAGATGCCTCCTTACGTCGGCATGACCGCCGAAGGGTTGATGTCATGCCGACGCAGGAGGCATCTGGCGGGGGGCTCCGGCGCGCGCCGACATGGAATCGGCTACGGGGACAAGCAGATCGACCCCCGCGCACCCAGCGCCAGTTACGGGGTGGCCCGCCACCCCCGCCACCAGCATCCGCGGCCACAGCGGCTAACCACCGCCCTTCCCCCGTAGGGGCGCAATTCATTGCGCCTTACCCCGCCCTGCCTCACCGGCAGGCACCTGGTCTCGCTGAAACCCCCGCCGTGACGCCTACCATAAGCCGGTAAGGCGTCATGAATGCCGCCCCTACCAGAGAACGGCAGGCGGGTAGGCGCGGCCACGGCGGGTAGCGGCAGCGTGTCGGACATCACCTGAATCATCGTCCACCCACTGGCGTTCAGGTGGGCGTGGCCACTCCACCCCAGATGCCTCCTTACGTCGGCATGACATCAACCTGCGTGGTCATGCCGACGCAAGGAGGCATCTGGCGGCGGGGGGCTCGGCGCGCCCCCGCGAGAAACAGCCATGGGGACAAGCAGATCGGCGCGCCGCACATCCAGCGCCAGCACCGCGGCGCCTTCAACGACCGGTAACCCGCGAGGGCGTCCTACGCGGGCGCGGGAAGCGGCACGCCGGTCCCGCCCGGCGCGTGCCCGTTGCTGCCGCTGACGGTGGCGTAGCTCATGGCGTGCAGGCCGGCGTAGATGCCGCCGCGCTCCAGGAGCTGCTGGTGCGTGCCCTCCTCCACAATCCGGCCGTGCTCCAGCACCACAATGCGGGTGGCGTCCCGAATGGTCGAAAGGCGGTGGGCGATGACGAAGGAGGTGCGGCCCTCCAGCAGCTTGCGCAGCGCCCGCTGAATCACCACCTCGGTGTGGGTGTCGACGTTCGCGGTTGCTTCGTCCAGCATCAGAATGCGGGGGTCGGCGATGATCGCGCGGGCGAAGCTCAGCAGTTGCCGCTGGCCCACGCTCAGGTTACCGCCACGCTCCTGCATCACCGTGTCGTAGCCGTGTTCCAGCTTGCGGATAAAGTCGTGCGCGCCGACGGTTTCCGCCGCCTGCTCCACCTCGGCGTCGGTCGCCGTGGGCCGGCCGT
>CAXNDA010000069.1:0-8251 GCA_964200875.1 Chloroflexota bacterium
TGGTAGGGCAAGAGGCTCCGCCGGCCTAATGGCAAACCAGCAGCCCGAGCGCCGCATAGCGCTGCGTGTGGAGTACGACGGCACCCGGTTCCACGGGTTCCAGATACAGCCACGCGCGCTCACGGTGCAGGGCGTGCTCGAGGACGCCCTGCAAGCGTTGCTGGGCCAAGCCACGCGGATTTATGGCGCGGGACGTACCGATACCGGAGTGCATGCGGTGGGCCAAGTGGCGTCGTTCGTCACCACTGCAACGCATGACGCCGGTACCTTCCAGCGGGCGCTGAATGCACGGCTTCCGGTCGACGTGGCGGTGACCGATGCGTGTGAGGTGGAGGTCGCGTTTGATGTCCGGCGGCACGCACGGCGGCGTTGGTACCGGTATGTGATACTGAACCGGGAGGCGAGTTCGCCGCTGCTGCGGCATGCTACCGCCCTGGTTCGAGGTGGGCTCGACACTGCGGCCATGGCGCAGGCCGCCTCGTTGCTGGTGGGGCAGCACGATCTCGCAAGCTTCAGCGGTATCCCCAGCAAGCCGACCACCACCGTAAGGCGAGTGTTTGAGGCGGGCGTGACACAGACGGGGCCGTTTGTGCTGTTTGACATGCACGCCGAGGCCTTTCTGCCCCAACAGGTGCGCCGGACCGCCGGAGTGCTGTTGGAGATCGGCAAGGGCGCCTATGGGCTGGAGCATGTGCGGCACTTGCTGGAACAGCCTGTGCTGGGGGCAGCCGACCACGCGGCGCCGCCCCAAGGCCTGTACCTCATGAACGTGGAGTATCCTGATGGTGCGGTGCACTTCTCGGCCCAGCCGGCCGAGGAGCTTGTACCCTTATCGCTGATAACGAAGTAGCACGGAGCCGGTTATGAAGACGTACAGTCCCAAAGCATCAGAACTACGACCCGGTTGGCGCGTCGTGGACGCCGACGGTCAGGTTCTTGGCCGCATGGCCAGCATGATTGCCCAGGTCCTCAAGGGCAAGATGAACCCGGCCTATGCGCACCACATGCTCACCGGAGACTTTGTGGTCGTGGTGAACGCGAGTAAGCTCGTGTTCTCGGGCAACAAGCTCCAGAACAAGTTCTATCACCGGCACTCGGGGTATCCGGGCGGCTACCGCAAGGTGCAGCTGGCCAAGGCCATGGATACCAACCCCGTGCGGGTTATCGAGCATGCGGTCAAGGGAATGTTGCCCCACAACTCTCTGGGGCGCGATATGCTCCGGCGGCTGAAGGTGTACGCAGGCCCCACGCATCCGCATACCTCACAAATCGCCGCACAAGAGCAGAGCTAAGGCAAAGGCAGACATACATGGCAAATCAGCACTACTTCTACGCAGTTGGCCGCCGCAAGACGGCCGTGGCCCAAGTCCGGTTGTTTCCCAACGGCAACGGCACGGTGATTGTGAACGGCAAGCCGCTGTCCGATATCTTGCCCCGGCCGTTGCACCAGCACGCCGTGATGAACCCGTTCGTGGCCACCGAGACCATGGGCAAGTACAACGTGACCATCAAGGCCTCGGGCGGAGGCCTCACCGGTTGGGCCGACGCCATCTGCATGGGAGTGGCCCGAGCGTTGGTGGTATCGAACGAGGGCTTCCGGCTGCCGCTGCGCCGTCACGGTCTGCTGACCCGTGATGCCAGGGCCAAGGAGCGGAAGAAGTACGGTCTGAAGCGCGCACGCAAGGCGCCGCAGTACACCAAGCGGTAACCGCCAAACCATCAGGATTCAGAATGCCCGGGCCGAACGGCCCGGGCATTTTAGTGCCGTAGTCGCAAGAAGTGCCGTTAGGGGGCGACCGTTCCCTGCCGCCCGTACTGGTCCTGCAGACGGACTACATCGTCCAGTTGCGGCGTCGACACCTCGAAGAAGTCGCAGTCGCCGACCGCCACCAGCCGGTGGACGGAGTGCGGCGGGATGTGGAAGCTGTCGCCGGGCTTCATGGCGTACTCGCCGGGCTTGCCGTTGTCGTCGTGGTACACCATCACCGCCTCGCCTTGGTGCAGGTAGATGGTCTCGTCCTTGCGCTCGTGGTACTGCAGGCTCAGCGTCTGTCCCGCGGCCACATGCAGCACTTTGCCCACGTAGACGTCGGTCTTGGCGATGAGGAGTTCATAGCCCCAGGGCTTGTCGGTGCGCGGCGTCTCAATGCGTTCGAGCATGGCTAGAGGCCTGCCAGCGCAACGCCGCTGTCCAACAGCTCCTGCACCCGGTCCGGTGAGGGAGCCTCGGAATACACCCGGAGCACGGGCTCGGTGCCCGAAAAGCGTACCAGCAGCCAACTGTTGTCGGCTAGCGTGAACCGCACACCGTTGAGCGGAGTGGCGCCACCGCCAAATCGTTCCATGTTCGTCACCTTGGTCTTTCCCAGAGTCGCCCGGTCCTTCGCAACACCGGCAATAATGGCTTCACGGCGATCGGCGGGGAACTGCAGGTCACGGCGGTCGTAATAGTGCGGCCCCACGACGTCGTAGAGCGCTGCCAGCAGTTCGGTCGGTGTCTTGCCGGTGGCCACCATCAAGTCCAAGAAGTAGAGGCCCGCCACAATGCCGTCGCGTTCGGGGATGTGGCCGCGGAAGCCGTAGCCGCCGCTCTCCTCACCGCCCATCAGCGCATCATGCTCAATCATGGCTGGGCCGATAAACTTGAAGCCAACGTCGGTCTCGATGACCGGAACGTTGTAGCGCTCACCCAGCCGGTAGATCATGCTGGAGGTGGTGATGCTCTTGATGAGGGGGCCTCGTAGCTTGCGGACCTCCAAGAGGTACCAAGCCAGCAGGGCGTACACCTGAAGCTGGGTGACAAAGTCGCCGTTCTCATCCACCACGCCCAGGCGGTCGGCGTCGCCATCGGTGGCCAGGCCGACCGCGGCGCCCTGCTGCGGCACCGAGCGCATTAGCTTGGCGAGGTTGCGTGTAATGGGCTCCGGCGCGATGCCGGGGAAGGCTGGGTTGCGGTAGCCGTTCAGTTCACCCACAGAGGTGGCACCGCCCTTGAGCAGCCGCCGGAAGTAGCCGGCCCCCGCGCCGTACATGGAATCGACCTTGATGATCAGGCCGGCGCTGCGCAGGTTCTCCAGCCGCTGTTCGCCCATAAGGTCGCGGACACGAGCGTCGTAGGCGGGTACCGGGTTCACCATCTCGACTTGGCCCAGAGCCTTCGCCGCATGGAGCGAGCGTTGCTCAACATGGCGGGTGCGGGCCAACTCCGGCAGGTGGGCCTCGATGGCATCCACCATCTCTTGGGGGGCGCTGCTGGAGTCTGCGGTCTTGATCTTGAAGCCGTTGTAGGCTGCTGGGTTGTGACTCGACGTAATGATGACTGCGCCATCGGCCTGCAACGCCTGAATGGTGTAGCTTACCACCGGCGTGGGAGCAGCCCGATCGCACAGGTACACCTTGAACCCGTTCCCTGTGAGCACCTCCGTCGTTGCTACGGCGAAGTCTTCTGAGCGGAACCGGGTGTCGTAGCCAACCACGATGCCACGCTTGCCCAAGCCCGTTGCCTTGAAGTGCATGCAGAGCGCCTGGGTGCAGAGCCGCACGTTCTCGAAGGTGTAATCCTCGCCAATGAGGGCGCGCCAGCCGTCGGTGCCGAACTTGATGGGAAGCGTTGCCGTAGTGGTCATGTGTGCGATTCGCGCCGTCCTGCGTGTTAGCTAGGCTGGAGTTCTTTGCTGGCTTCCAGCAGGTCCTTTACCGTATCGACCGTCCGCCAATAAGCGTCACTCTTGTAACCGTACAGCTTGCCCTGGGCCGCCAACTGCGGAAAGGTGGAGTCTTCATGGTCGCCCTTATCGGGGAACAGGTCGAATACTGGACGCGAGAAGACGTACACACCGGCGTTGAGCCAGTGCGGCAGCAGCGGCTTCTCTTCAAAGCCCGATATCTGCCCGCTCTCTTGCACCGTCGCAATACCGTAGGGGCTGCGAAGCCGGGTGAGCATTACTGTGGCGTAAGCGTTGTTGGCATTGTGGAACTCAATCATTGGGGCCAACCGCTGGTCGTTGATGTTGTCGCCGTTTGCGCCGATCACCAGGTCTTCCGACGCCGGCAGCATCGCGAACCCCATCTTGAGCGCGCCGCCTCGTCCCATCGGTTGCTCTTCAAAGCCGTACTCGATCTGCAGGCCAAACTCAGCCCCGTCTCTGAAATAATCGGTGATCACCTCCGCTTTGTAACCGCACAGGATGATCACGTTGGTCACACCGTTATTGCGAAGCCAGCCCATCTGGTACTCCAGCAGTGGCTTCCCGTTCACTTCAACCATGCCCTTGGGACGGTTCTCGGTGTATGGGCGTAAACGCTGCCCTTCGCCGCCAGCAACAATCAATGCGTACATAAGGCTACGGAAGTTTTCCCTTTTGAGCGAAAAGATGCGCCCCGAAAGGGGCAGACAAGGGGATTAGGCGTGGGGAACTGTCACACACGGGAACGCCAGTATTCTAACACGTCACTTAGCGACCGCTCTAACGGCGTCTCGGCCACCCAGCCCGTGGCGGCCCGCAGCCGGCCGATGTCGGCGTAGATGCACGGCGCGTCAATCGGGCGGTACCTGGCAGGGTCCTGCGCCACGGTAATCGGAACCGCGCTCATGGACAGCAGCGTGTCGAGGATGTGTTGCACGGTGACGGCCCGGCCACTGCCCACGTTGTACGCCGCCCCCGCCTCGCCCTTGAGCATGAGCCAGTAGTAGGCCCGCACCACATCGCGCACATCGCTGAAGTCGCGCTGCGCGGTCAGGTTGCCAACTGCCATGGCCGCGGGCCGGATGCCGGCTTCCGCCTCTGCGATCTGTTTGGCGAAATCCGAGGTGACGAAGCCCGGCGCCTGCCCGGGGCCGATGTGGTTAAAGGCCCTGGTGCGGATAACCGGCAGCTTGTGGCTGGCGAAGTACTGGTAGCCCATGAGGTCCTGCGCTGCCTTGCTCACGGCGTAGGGGCTGGCCGGCCGCAGCGGAGCGTCCTCGTTGATCGGAACACTGTCAGGAATGCCGTAAATTTCGGCAGTGCTGGCAATCAGCACCCTGGGCGAGGCGCCCAGCTTCCGCAGGGCCTCCAGCAGATGGAGCTGCCCCAGCACGTTCGAGGAAATGGTCTCCTCGGGATCGCTCCACGACAGTCCAACCGACGCTTGTGCGGCAAGGTGGAATACCATGTCGGGGGCAGAGGTCGCCAGCGCTGCTTGTACCCCTGGGGCGTCAAGCAGGTCGACCTCGTGCTGACGAACGAGGACACTCATGGGGCCAACAAGCTGGGCGTTACCCGGCCGGACGGTCCCATGCACCTCGACGTCTTGGGTGAGCAGGAAGTAGGCTAGGTGATTCCCAGCAAAGCCGCCTAGCCCGGTAACAAAAGCTCGCAGTGTAAGCTCCTCTCAGTCACTATACAGCACGAGGCCCGCCAATCGGCGGGCCTCGGTTCCCTTTACACGAAACAGGGACTTACAAGCGCTCGTGGTCTACTTGAAGGCCTCGGCTCGCAGGATGTCGGCCTTGTCTGTGCGCTCCCACGGCGCATCGATGTCGGTGCGGCCGAAGTGGCCGTAGGCAGCGGTGGCCTGATAGATCGGGCGCCGCAAGTTCAGGTGCTGGATGATGGCGGCCGGCCGCAGGTCGAAGTGCTTGGTGATGAGCTGCTCGATCAAGCGCTCGTCGACCTTCGCGGTGCCGAAAGACTCCAGCGAGACCGAGGTGGGGCGAGCCACGCCGATCGCGTAGGAGAGCTGCACCTCGGCCCGGTCGGCCAGCCCGGCTGCGACTACGTTCTTGGCCACGTAGCGGGCCGCGTACGCGCCCGAGCGGTCCACCTTTGTCGGGTCCTTGCCCGAGAAGGCGCCGCCGCCATGACGGCCCACGCCACCGTAGGTGTCGACGATGATCTTGCGGCCGGTCAGGCCAGCGTCGCCCATGGGACCGCCGACCACGAAGCGGCCGGTGGCATTCACGTAGTACTTGGTGTTCGCATCCAGGTACTTGGCCGGGATGACGGCCTTGATGACGTGCTCGATGACGTCCTCGCGGATCTTCTCGCTGCTGACATCATCGCTATGCTGGGTGGCGATAACCACGGCGTCGACCCGCTTGGGCTTGCCGTACTCGTACTCCACGGTTACCTGGCTCTTGCCGTCGGGGCGCAGGTAGGTCAATGCGCCGGTCTTGCGCAGCGATGCCAGCTTGCGGGTCAGGCCATGGGCAAGGCTGATGGTCAGCGGGTAGAGTTCATCGGTCTCGTTGCAGGCAAAGCCCACCATCATGCCCTGGTCGCCGGCGCCCAAGCGCTCCAGGTCATCGGTGCCGGCGCTGCCGCGCACTTCCAGTGCCTGGTCAACGCCCATCGCAATGTCCGGCGACTGCTTGTTGATGATGACCAGCACGCCGCACTGGTCGGCGTCGAAGCCCATCGAGCCATCGGTGTAACCGATCTTGCGGACCGTGTCCCGGATGATGGCCGGGTAGTCGATGCTGCCCTTGAAGGTGATCTCGCCGCACACGCCGATCAAGCCGGTCGTGGTGAACGTCTCGCATGCCACCCGGCCAAACGGGTCCTGGGCCAGAATGGCGTCCAGGATCGCATCGGAAACCTGGTCGCACATCTTGTCGGGGTGTCCCTCGGTCACCGACTCTGAAGTGAACATCAGAGACGGCGAAGTCATAAATGTTGTGCTCAAGAAACGCTACTCCTTGGGAGCTTTAGTGAGGAATCCTGGCGCGTGTCGCCCCACTGTCGCGACGGGCACACCGCTTATAGTAACTTATCCTACCGTGCTTTGAGAGAGAGTGAATTGGGTCACACCCCAACACTTCGCTATCCCATTAGCCAGTACATTAGCTGTGCGCCCAAGCGGTCGGCCCAGTTTCGGCCCTTCCAGAACGCCCAAGCCTCGCCAACCTCTCCGACCGCACTGAACCCCAGGCGCTGGTAGGAGTGCACCGCGGGCGTATTGCCGGGGTCGACGTTCAGCACCACGTCTTGCACGCTTTCCAGCAGCGTGCTGGTCACCGAACTCACGCATTGGGTGGCGTAACCCCGGCCGCGGTGGCGGGGGTGCGTGAGGACGTTGGCCACCACCGCTATGCCGTGGGCGGGGCGGAACAGCTGGGTGCCGGCCACTGAAACAAGCTGGGTGCCGTTCCACATGCCGTAATACACCCCCCCGTTCAGGTAGTCGCGGGTGATGCGGGCCCCCGAATCGGTGCGGTACAGCGCGTTAACGGCCACAATATCGCTCCCGGTCAGGCGCACCGGCCCGGCAATGGCCTGGCTTGCCTCCGGGTGGGGCGTGACCAGCGTGAAGTTGCTGCGGTTCACCTGCATGCGAATCAAACGCTGCAGCGCCCGCAGCAGAAAGTGCTCACGAACGATGCCTTCGGCGTACTGCGGAAACAGCAGGAACGAGTAGCGTGGCGCCGACACCTGACTGAGCAACGCTTTGACGCTGGGCTCGTCGCCCTGCACGTACAGGTTGGCGCCCGGTGAGCCCTCCACCCAGAACATCAGGCCCGGCTCTTGACCGGCCGAGCTGACGAACCAATGGGTGTGGCTGATGTACCGCTCCTCCAGGTAGCCGTAAACCGGCGCCGCCAAGGATCGCTGGCGGTCGAGCACCCGGCGCACCTCGTCCCGGTCGGAGGTGCGCCGCACCTGGGGTGCGTGGTGCGAGGTGAGACTCAACGGCGAAGAGTCGCTCATCGCCAGGGCCGGTACAGACCCATTTGTTGCAGCGTCAGGGTCACGCTCTCGCGCACGGCCTTCCCGGTGGTGCGCACCACCACATGGCGGTCTGCCGGCACCTCCGATAGCGGCTCGAAGGCATCTCGCTCCCGCAGGTAGATCTCCCAGCGGCCGTCGGAAACGGACTGTCCGCGCTGCTCGCGGCGCGACAGGCGCTCCCGCAGGTCGCTCTCGTCGGCCACGCACTCCACCGCCCAGAAGTCGACCCCGAACTCGGCAGCCAGGCGTGCTGCGGTCTCGCGGTGTTCGCGCCGGCCAAAGGTGGCGTCCAACACCACCGATCGCCCTTCTTCCAGGAACTGCCGGCCTTGGCGGAAAACCTCCTGATACGTGCGTGCCGAGAACTCAGGGGTATAGATGCCGCTCTCGAAGGCGTCGTAGTGGCGCTCGGTGGGACGCGCTCCGGCAAGCTGCTTGCGCACTGCGTCAGTGGCGATCAGTCCCATACCCGCATCGTTGGCGAGATAGCGGGCCACGGTGCTCTTGCCGGTGCCGATCATGCCGCCGCAGATGACCAGCCT
>CAXNDA010000070.1:0-8241 GCA_964200875.1 Chloroflexota bacterium
GGGCCGTTCGCCAATCAGACAGATGATCAGATGGATGTCGGGGTCGCTCTGCGTGACCGCGTTCGCAATGCTCTTGAGCAGCATGGTCTTGCCGGCCTTAGGAGGCGAGACAATCAGGCCGCGCTGCCCCCTGCCGATCGGGGCAATCAGGTTAATCAGGCGAGCGGACAGGTTGGCCGGGTCAACCTCGAGGTTGATCAGCCGGGTCGGGAAGATCGGGGTCAGGCTCTCGAAGTAGGGCCGCTTCTTGGCGACCTCCGACTCCAGCCCGTTCACCTTCTCCACCCGCAGTAGGCCGTAGTACTTCTCCTGCTCCTTGGGGGGCCGTATCTGGCCGGTCACCAAGTCGCCCGTCCGCAGGCCGAAGCGGCGCACCTGCGTCTGCGACACGTAGATGTCGTTCATGCCCGGCAGCAGGCTCTCGCCACGCAAGAAGCCGTAGCCTTCGTCGGTGACTTCCAGGATGCCGCCGCTGAACAGGTTGCCACCCTGGCGCTGCTCCTTGCGCTCCTGCCGTTCGGCGTTGGTCTGCAGCAGGCGCACCAGTTCGTGCTTCTTCAGCGTGTTGTAGCCGGAAAGGCCCAGTTCTTGGGCGATTTCCTGAAGCTCCTGCCGGGTCTTGGGCTCAATGTCGGTGAGATTGAGCTGGATGTCATCGCCGGATCGACTTGTGGGGGGAGTGGTCGTGGTGGTCATGGACGCGGTATCACCTGCGAGGCTGACTAAAGGAGCTTTCCGATTCCGACGCCGAGGGAGGGGGGGAGAGGAGGGGGTTCGCAATATTACATAACAGTCAGAGAGTGGTGTGTCAAACGCAATGGCGGCCTACGCGACCGTGGGGCTAAAGAAAAACTGTTCGCCCTCTCGTAGTACATGTTCGGCTGCCCCCAGGAAACCTGTGAATAGCGGGTGCGGGCGGTTCGGGCGCGACCGCAACTCCGGGTGGAACTGCGAGCCCAACATCCAGGGGTGGTCTGCCAGTTCGGCAACCTCCACCAGCGTGCCATCGGGCGAAAGTCCGCTGAAGACCATGCCGTGCTTCGCCAGCACCTCGCGGTACTCGTTATTGAACTCGTAGCGGTGGCGGTGGCGTTCTTCCACGTCGGGGGCGCCGTACGCCTTGGCCGCGAGCGAACCCGGGGCCAGCTGGCAGGGATAGCAGCCCAGCCGCATGGTGCCACCAACGTCCTCCACCCCAAGCTGGCTCGACATCAGGTGAATCACCGGGTTCGGCGTGTTCGGCTCGAACTCGGTGGAGTTCACCTTTTCGGTGCCCAGCACGTGCCGAGCGAACTCTACGGCCATCACCTGAAAGCCGAGGCACAGGCCCAGGTAGGGAATCTTGTGTTCCCTGGCGTACTTCGCCGCAAGCATCATGCCCTCCACGCCCCGATACCCGAAACCGCCAGGCACCACAATGCCCTTCACATCCCGCAGGAAAGGCTCGGGATCCTGCTGCTCCAGCAGTTCAGAGTCAATCCACTGGATATCGCACTCCACGCCGAATTGCAGCGCGGCATGACGCAAGGCCTCGGCTACCGACAGGTACGCATCCTTCAACTGGATGTACTTGCCCACCAGCGCGATCGGCAGGGGCGTGCGCCGGGTCTTGATGCTGTCCACAATCCGCGACCACTCGGTCAGGTCCGGCGTGGTGACCGGCAGGCCCATCCGCTCCACCACCACGTCACCCAGCCCCGCCCGCTCCAGGATGAGCGGGACCTCGTACACCGTCTCGGCCGTTGGCAACGGAATGACCGCCCGCCGCTCCACGTCACAATACAGGGCTATCTTGTCGCGAATGTCGCTGGTAATCGGATACTCGCTGCGGCACAGCACGGCATCGGGCTGAATGCCCAAGCGCCGGAGTTCCTGCACGCTGTGCTGCGTCGGCTTGGTTTTGAGTTCGCCGGTGGCGTTGATGTAGGGCAGATAGGTCACGTGCAGGTACAGCACGTTATCCCGGCCGATCTCGTTGCGCATCTGGCGAATGGCTTCCAAGAACGGCTGGCCCTCGATGTCACCCACGGTGCCGCCCACTTCCACAATCACCACGTCCGGGTGTGTCTGCCGGGCCAATCCCATAATGCGCAGCTTGATCTCGTTGGTGACGTGGGGCACCACCTGTATGGTTCCGCCCAGGTAATCGCCTCGCCGTTCCTTGTTAAGCACCGAGCGGTAGATCTGCCCGGTGGTGACGCTGGATGCGCTGCTGAGGTTCACATCGATGAAGCGCTCGTAGTGCCCCAAGTCCAAGTCGGTCTCCGCGCCGTCATCAGTCACGTACACTTCGCCATGCTGATAGGGCGACATAGTGCCGGGATCGACATTCAGGTAGGGATCGAGCTTTTGGACTGAGACGGAAAGACCGCGGCTCTTAAGGATGCGGCCCAGAGACGCTACGGTGATGCCTTTGCCGACGGAGCTTACGACTCCGCCGGTTACGAAGATATACTTCGCCATACACAAGACGCAGCTTGGCGCTGCATGGGGGACTCCTCAAGGGGAAGAAGCTGCTACCGAATACGGTAACAGGAAAGCTGCGCAGGCCGTTACACCTGCTACCTCATGCTAGGCAGCCAACCGAGCCTTGTCAAGCGCGTTAGCCGGTGCGTACCATAAACACTACTCGGGGCTGCTCTGCAGTCCCTCCCACCCTTGGAGTAACTGATGCCCGACGATCCCATACAGCGCATTCTGGTGTTCGCCGCCCACCCCGACGATTGTGACGTGGGCTGCGGCGCCAGCGCCGCCAAGTGGGCCGCCCAAGGCAAAGACGTGTTCCTGGTGGTGTGCACCCAGGGCAACAAGGGCAGCTCCGACTCGGAAATGACCGAGGAGCGCCTGGTGGTCATGCGCGACAAGGAACAGCGCGCCGCTGCCGACTGCATGGGCATCAAGGACGTGGTGATTCTGCCCAACGAAGACGGTGGTCTGAGCGACAGCTATGAGGTGCGCGGCCAGTTCGTGAGGATGGTGCGCAAGTTCCGGCCCGACCGCGTGGTGACCCACAACCCCTTCATCTGGCAGCACCGCGATCACCGGTTCACCGGCCAGAACACCCTGGATGCGGTGTACCCCTACGCCCGCGATCGCCTGCACTTCCCCGAGCACTTGGCGGAGGGTCTGGAGCCCCACAAGGTGCGGGAAGTGTACCTGTGGACGGGGTTCAACAACGCCAAGCCCGAGTTCGTGGACATCGAAGAGGACGTGACCGACTACTTGGAAGCGAAGATCGCCGCGCTCTCGTGCCACGTGAGCCAATTCGGCCAGCCCGAGGAGACCCGCAAGCGCTGGATGGACCGCTTCGGCGAGCGCATCAAGGAGACCGGCAAGTTCGTCGAGTTGTTCAAGCGGGTCGAGTACCAGGTTTGAGCCGGCAGTCAGCTCATGTGGTCTGCTGACCGCGAGCGCATCGTCGCCTTCTACGAGACGCAGTTAGCCCAGTACGGGCCGCAAGACCCGCGGTCGCTGCACTGGGTCGGGTCGTCGACGCAGAAGGCGCGGTTCCGGGTGCTGCTGGAAGTGGGGCCGTGGGAGGGACGCTCGGTGGCCGACGTGGGTAGCGGCCTGGGCGATTTCTACGGATTCCTGAAGGCCGGAGGGTACCGCCTCAGTACCCTCGACGACCCCGCCTGCCCGTCGGACGCCGTGAGCTACCTGGGGTATGACATCACGCCAAACATGGTGCAGGCCGCCCGGATCAACTTCCCTGGCGGTGACTTCCGGGTGCGCGACGTGGTGACCGACGGCCTGGAGTCGGCCTGCGACTACGTGTTGGCATCGGGCACGTTCAACGTGCGCGTGCACAATCACCGCGCCTTCTTCAGGGATGCGGTGATGGCGATGTGGGACGGTGCGCGGCAGGCGGTGGCCTTCAACTTCCTGGGGCCGCCCAGCACGGCCAGTTGGGAGAGTCCGCTGTACTACGAGGTGGACCCGCTGGAGATGGCTCGCTTCTGCGTCACCGTCACCCCCCACGTGGTGCTGCGCGAGGGCTACCTGCTGGGCGACGCCACGCTGTTCATGTACAAAGACGCTGCCTGGTGCCCGGCCTGCCTGGGCCAACCCACGAACGGACGAGCGGTTCATGGCTAGCTGCCGAGGTGCCGGGTGACCGGCCCCGCCGTCCAGCCGGAGCGCTGGGAGCTGGAGGAGCGCGTTCAGCGGCTGCAGGCCACGATTCGCGAGCACCAGGGCCGCAACGTCGCGCACCTGGTGGAGGCGGAGGTCGACGAGCTGCTGAGCGCCTTCTACGACGACATCACCGAGCTGCGATTCATCGGCCTGAAGACGCTGTTCCACCTGTTCTTGATCAAGACCCTGTACGTGAATCGCAGCAGTACCGACCCGGACGTGATGGACTACCTGGCGGAGTGCATGTCGGGCTTTCTGTACACCCGCGACCTGTTCCCGCTGATGCAGGACCAGAAGCGGTTCGGCTGGATGCTGAGCGACATGCTGCAAGAGATGCAGAACCTGACCAAGTTCCCCAACCTGTTCGAGGCCTACCGCAAGATGGGCGACTACTCGCTGTTTATCGCGGGGGTGTTCTCGGCCAGCCTGCGCCGCCGCCGGGTCAACCGCTGGCGGGGCGGGGCGTCGCCGGTGCACGGTGTGGACCTGAGCACCCACGTGTCGACCGGCAAGCTGTACTACCTACAGGCATCGCAGCACAGCATGGCTGAAGCCACCGGCCAGCGGAATGTGCTGCGCAAGCTTTCCACCCACTTCGAGATCTACCGCGACGCGTTGGGCGAGGCCAGCGAGCGCTACATCCTGGGGTTCGACATGAACATGATTGCCGACAAGATGCTGGACAGCTTCAACCGCTTCCGCCGCACCGGCGACGACCTCCACCTGGAGAACGCCCGCAAGTACGCGGCCATACTGCACGTGGATCGCGCCGGCTTCCCCAGCCTGTGGCGGTTGCGCCGCCGCCCGCGAGCGGCGTTGCTGTAGGTAGGGCCCGCACAATGGGCGGCTAAACCACAGTTGGCCCCCTGCCGGCTGGAGTTCCCCACGCCCCCGGCCGCTCACGCCCCAGCCCCGCTCATGCTGAGGCCCTCGAAGCACGAGCGGATAGCCAGCCTCCGCGACTACCTTTCCGCGCACCCTGCGGCACTCGACTAGCGAGCGGAACAGTCGCCATAGCTCATACTCGGTGGCTCCGCTGGCCGTGGGCAATGCGTACGGGGTTACCACCTCTCATCCAGCAGTAGTCTCATCGTCAGGTAGGTTGTGCGCTCGCATCCACGCTGAGTGGGCTGCCTTGGCCTCAGCGCTTAGTTCTTCAAGCCAGGCATCGATCTCTGCAGGGTAGGCGTCGTAGTACCGAGCGGCGCAGGCAACCTGCTCTGCACTGAGCCCCATATTCTTCGCCGTAACCGCCGCCCTGTGCTCCGGCGTCCCGCTTAACTGCCGGTACACCTGAAGGATTTCCCACACGTCGGGACCGGCCGTTAGCCCAGGACGCCGGCCCCCAGTCCCCGGCCCCGGCCTGAACATAATCCCTGGGTGCGCCTCCGTGCGCAGCCCCTCCTCCACCAGCAGCTCCTTTCGGGTGAGCCGCAGGTTTTCTACTAGGCCCTGATGTACGTACCAGTGGCCGTCGGCAGTCGCCACCCGGAGGCCCGCCTCGTAGCAGCGGATGGCGGCCTCCAGGTTGCTGCGCTTGTCGCCCTCCAACCGGTCCCCCAAGGCGTTCCCCAGGTTGTTCTGGGTCCTGGCCCAGTCCGCCGGATAGTCCTGCTCGTTGTACACCGTCAGCGCTGCCTCGAAGCAGCGGACGGCCGCCTCCAGGTTGCTGCGCTTGTCGCCCTCCAACCGGTACCGCAGGGCGTTCCCCAGGTTGTTCTGGGTCCAGGCCCAGTCCGCCGGATAGTCCTGCTCGGTGTACACCGTCAGCGCCGCCTCATAGCAGCGGATGGCGGCCTCCAGGTTGCTGCGCTTGTCGCCCTCCAACCGGTACCGCAGGGCGTTCCCCAGGCTTCTCTGGGTCCAGGCCCAGTCCACCGGATAGTCCTGCTCGGTATACACTGTTAGCGCCGCTTCGTGGCAGCGGACGGCCGCCTCCAGGTTGCTGCGCTTGTCGCCCTCCAGTCGGTCCCCCAGGGCGGTCCCCAGGCTTCTCTGGGTCCAGGCCCAGTCCACCGGGTAGTCCTGCTCGTTGTACACCGTTAGCGCCGCTTCGTGGCAGCGGACGGCCGCCTCCAGGTTGCTGCGCTTGTCGCCCTCCAACCGGTACCGCAGGGCGTTCCCCAGGTTTGTTCTGGGTCCAGGCCCAGTCCGCCGGATAGTCCTGCTCGTTGTACACGGTCAGCGCCGCCTCGAAGCAGCGGATGGCCGCCTCCAGGTTGCTGCGCTTGTCGCCCTCCAACCGGTACCGCAGGGCGTTCCCCAGGTTGTTCTGGGTCCAGGCCCAGTCCGCCGGATAGTCCTGCTCGTTGTACACGGTCAGCGCCGCCTCGAAGCAGCGGATGGCCGCCTCCAGGTTGCTGCGCTTGTCGCGCTGCAGCGGGTCCCACAGGGCGGCCCCCAGGTTGTTCTGGGTCTGGGCCCAGTCCGCCGGATGGTCATCATCGCGATACTGCGCCAGCGCATCCTGGTAGCAGTCGATCGCCGCCTCCAGCAACTCGGGCTCTTGCCGTGAAGCCATGGCATGCAGCCGCCGTCCGAATGCCGCCAGGTCGGCGGCGTTCGGTCCGCCCGCTTCCCACAACAAACTGGTGACCACCCGCCGCACCAGCAGCGCGTGGTCACGCAGGCTCGCCCGGCCGTCCAACAGCAGATCATCGGCGGAAAGCCGCCCGTCGCGCCGCACCTCCACCGCTGGGGTGTTGCGCAGCGCGTCATTCAGCCGCTGGCGCCTCGAGAGACGCGCCGTCCACAGCGCCTGGAGGGTACCGATAACCCGCCGTGGCCGCGAGAGAGTGCTGTTCGGCCAAGGCACGCGGGGCAGCAGTAGCCGGGCAATGCCCTCCACCAGCGGACGGGTCGCTGTGAGGTCGGCTTCGCGGCACAGCGCCAGCGCCTCTATCCACGCTGCCCGCTCTGGGAAAGGCGCAATCTTCGCCCAGGCTTCATCCGTCGCGTTGCGGTAGGAGGCCGGGGCAGCCTCCACCATCGCCCTGGTGACGCTGGCCCCCGGCATCAGCTTCAGCGCCATCAGGATGGTGCGGGCTCGGCCATCGGTGCGGCGCGCCAGCAGCTGGGCAGCACCGTCCTCCAGGGTGAGATTGCTTACCTTTGCATAATCGTTGATCAGCTCTAGTTTGGCCTCGTAGTCCCAGTCGCCAAGCTGCAACACGTCGCCGAATTGCCGCCAAAACCGATGTCCCTGTGTGTAGCCGAGCTGCTGCCTCCACACCCGGCCGTCCGGCTCGTCGTCGCGAATGGTCGCAATCACCCTCAAGCGCTGCTCGCGACTGCCAAAACGCCGCATCGTGTCGTGCAGCCAGTTTTGCTGCCCACCACCCAGCGGCACCCCGGAAGCCGGCCGTACGTACCGCCCGTGCAGATTGTCGGCGAACAACACCACCTCATGGTCGGGCAGCCCCTCCGGCCATTCCCAGGCCACATCGGTCTGCGCAGTATTGGGCACCAGCACCGTCAGGCTATCTCGCTGTTGGGCCAAGCGCTTCGTGGCTTCGAACGCTTCACGTGTCTTGCCCAGCCCCGCGGGCCCACGCAACAACAGCAGCCGCTGCGTCTCGATAACGTCGCGAACCTCGGACTCTAGGCGCTGCTGGTAGGGCGCCGCCAGCTCGTCCGCTACCCGCGGCAGCAACTGTGTATCCAGGGCGGAGAACGGGAACACGTTGGCCATCCCGGCCAGTGGGGCAGGTAGCGGGGCATCCAAGGCCTTTGGCCCCAAGCAGACATACGCCCAAAAAGGCATCGCGCCCGTGGACGGCCGCCGCCCGCGCCGCCGCCACCATCGCCTCAGGCGCAGCAGGGCCCACGGCCCAAGGAACGGCAGTAGGAGCCAGACTATGAACCCAGCCCAAGCTAACACCTGCCCCCATGGGTGGGGCAGCAGGCGCTGTATCGCATCGCTCAACCAACCAAACTCTTCCAGCGGCGTCATGCTGGCAGTGTAGCCAACGGCTTGCGCATTCGCCACCCACCCTCACCCACTCCCGCCGTCGGCCCCGCACACCGCGCGCCGGCCGGTGATGCGGCGCTGCTCCAGCCCGCCGACCCGGGAACCGCCACCCCGTCCCCCGCTCCCCGTTCCCG
>CAXNDA010000071.1:0-8205 GCA_964200875.1 Chloroflexota bacterium
CGGCATGCCGGCTAACGTCCCGGCCGATTTCATCACCATCGCGCCATCGGCCTGCCACGCGGGGTGAATCAGCGAGTCGGTGGTGACGTCGCCCATCGCCAGGTCTTCTGCCAGCGCGACATCGATCATGCGCTCCAGATCAGACTGCAGAACGGTGAAGGGTATGAAAGCGGCTTCGTTCTCCAAAGGCATCCCCTAAGACGCAGCGGCGACCTGCGCGTGGGCCGCCTTCACAATATCCACCGCTGTCGAGACATCGACCCGTGCGGTATTGATGCAGAGGTCGTACACCGCGGGGTTCGTCCACAGCACCTTGTAGTACAGCTGGAAAAAGTCGGTGCGGCGCTTGTCGTCCTCGCGTACCTTGGCTTCGGCCGCCTCGAACGAGATGTGCTCGAACTCCTGGAGGCGCTGGGCACGGGTTCGGACAGGGGCACATACCAAGAGCCGGAACACGCCCGGCTCGTCGCGCAGTACGACGGACGCGCCATGACCAACGATCACCGCGTCGGAACTCTCGGCGGTGCGATGCAGCACCTGTTCGACCAAGTGGCGGTAGGCGTCCGAGGTCAAGCCGGTGCCGCCGGCTCCGCCCTCCATGGTGAAGTCGGTCAGCGGGTCAAAGCCGCCGGCGTGCTGGCCCAGGTACTCCAGCATGCGTTCGACGAAGGTGGGGGCCTTCTCGGCCTCATCCATAGCATCGACTGCCACGCCAGCGGCGCCAGCGGCCGACTCCACGATCTGTCGTTCGATGAGCGGGACCCCAAGGGCCTGTGCCAGCGCTGCAGCCACCTGGTCCCCATTACTACCCAACTGACGGGTAACCGTGATCAGCGTGCGAGCCACAACGCCACCTCCTGTAGTAACCACCGCTTATGAGCGGTGGCGTTCATGGTGGCACAAGAGTGAGCGGCGCGCAACTGCAACCAAGAACCACGAACCACCGGGTGCAACACGTTTCTGTAAACGCGCCGCCTTGGTGAGCGATGGGATGGTGCAGGAAGGGTCTGCCCATCCTGCCGGGGGTGCGGGGGTGCTTGTCCTGAGCTTCGTCGAAGGGTCCCCCGCTCTGAAAAAGTGAATGCGGGTGGGTGGGCGGGAAAGACGCGCTTCCCCGAAGGCGAACCAGCGAAGAACGTACCGGTGAGGCGGACTGCTACGTGATCAACAGAAATGTGGTGCACCAAGAACCACCGTGGCCGTTGCTAGTCTGCCGTGTAGACCAACCGGTGCTGCCAGGCCGCCGAGGTTTCCGGGAAATCGGTGCGATAGTGGGCGCCGCGGCTCTCCCGTCGACGTAACGCTGCCTCGGCCATAATGCGGCCCACCAGCACCATGTTGGCAAGCTCAATGGCGGGCCGGTCGCCCGGGACCAGTGCTGAAGCGGCCCAACCGGCGAGGGTACCTGCCGCCCGCTGCAGTGATTCACCCGATCGCACGATGCCAACCTCTGACCACAGCAGGTCCTGCAAGCTCAGCAACGTCGGGTCGTTCACCGACCGCTCTGGAGACGGGCTGGTGAGCCGGCAGACCTCGTCGTTCGGGGCGAGGATGTCGCTCGCCACAGCCTTCTGCGCGGGTTCCAGCGTGCGAGCGATGATGCGCTTCCCGAACACCAGCACCTCCATCAGCGAGTTACTGGCCAGCCGGTTGGCCCCGTGTACCCCAGTGCAAGAGCACTCACCACAGGCGTACAGGTTGCGGACCGTCGTCTCGCCCCAGAGGTTGGTCTTCACACCACCCATCATGTAGTGGGCAGCCGGGGCCACGGGAATCGCCTCTTGTGTGATGTCGAGGCCGTGCTCTAAGCAGAACTTGTAGATCTGCGGGAAGCGGGCCGGGATCACGTTGGCGGGTTTGTGGGTCACGTCCAGCAGCACGTGGTCGGTCTGGGTAAGCCGCATCTGGTCGAACACCGCGCGGGCCACCACATCGCGCGGCGCAAGCTCGGCATCGGCGTGGTAGCGAGACATGAAGCGCTCGCCCTGCACGTTCAGCAGAATGCCCCCTTCGCCGCGTACCGCCTCGGAGATCAGGAAGGCGGCCACGCCCGGCAGGCGCAGGCCGGTGGGGTGAAACTGGAAGAACTCCATGTCCGCCACTGCGGCCCCGGCGCGGAACCCCAGCGCCACCCCATCGCCAGTGGCCACCTCGGGGTTGGTGGTATGGCGGAACAGCCGCCCCCCGCCACCCGTCGCCAGGATGATGTGCCGCCCCTCGTACTCGTGCCGCGTCAGGCTGCGGGTGTCCAGCGCCTCGATACCGCGGGCGGCCCCACCCTCCACCAGAAGGCGCGTGACCTGCGCGTGCTCCAGAATCACGATGTTGCGCATACGGGCCAGCCCGCCGAGCGTCAGCTCGATGTGCTCGCCGGTCGCATCGCCGCCGGCGTGCAGAATGCGGTTCACGCTGTGGGCCGCCTCGCGGGTCAGCGCGACCTCGCCGTGGTTCGTGTCGAAGGGCACCCCAAACCGGATCAAGTCGGTGATACGGTCGGGCGCCTCGTGGGTCAGTAAATCGACCGCAGCGGGGTCGCACAGCCCGGCGCCGGCCACCAGTGTGTCCTGGGTGTGCAGTTCGGCGGAATCGTCGGCGCCGATGGCGGCGGCGATCCCCCCCTGGGCATACCGGGTGTTCGCCTCCTCCAGCCCGCCCTTGGTGACGATGAGCACGCGCCCGTGCTGCTGAGCCAGCAATGCGGTGTATAGGCCGGCAATGCCGGAGCCAATGATGATGTAGTCGTAAGGAGAGGTGTGGGTCATGGGTTAGTCGATGATACCCCGCCGCCGCAATTCAGCGAAGTAGTCATCGGGACCGATGGTCCGATGACCTGAGCAGCGCGAGGTCTTCGTGCGAGTAACGAATCCATCATTCACATAGAGAACGAACCAACGATGGTCCCGGTCCTGTTCCCTAAAGCCCAGCGCTCTGAGTGTTTGCTCGACCCGTCGCCGGTCAAGCGGCATGCGATAGACCGAGCAGCCCTCGAAGCTGAGCCAGGTCCTTCAGGAGCGCCCTGCCCAACTGCTCCTCGTTTTCCTCCAGCCACACGAGGGTCTCCCCCCAGTCGGCCAGGTACTCGGCAAGCGCATCCTGAGCAGTGTCGCCGGCGCCGTTGAAAGTGGTCTTATTGTCCACCGCGATCCAGTACTCGACCTCGGGGTCCCAAAGTACCTTCACTTCCACCGGGCGTGTGAGCTGGCGGTATCTGCCGTCGGCTAGTTTGACCTGGTACAGCGTGAACCGCACCTGGGTGACTGTGCCGGAATCGGCCAAGCATGCGCCGATGTCGGCAAGGTCGGTGGGAGGTGGCAGTTGGCGCGGTAGCTTGGCAGTTGCCATCGCTTACCCCTAGTGCACCGTGAGCATGCGGTCCAGCGCGACCTTGGCCCACTTGGCTGTTTCCGGCTCCACAATCAGGTGGTTGTGTATGCGGCCTTCCAGCAGTTCTTCCAGAATCCAGCACAGGTAGGCGGGGTGGATGCGGTACATGGTGGAGCAGGGGCAGACCACCGGGTCGAGGCAGAACACTGTCTTGTCGGGGTTCTCGCGGGCGATGCGGCTGACCAGGTTGATCTCGGTGCCCACGGCCCACACGCTGCCGGCGGGGGCGTCGGTGATCATCTTGTGGATGTACTCGGTGGAGCCGTTGTAGTCGGCGGCCTGCACCACTTCGAGCTTGCACTCGGGGTGCACCAGCACGTTCACGCCGGGGTACTTGGCCCGGGTCGCCTCGATCTGCTGCACGCTGAACCGCATGTGCACCGAGCACCAGCCGCGCCACAGGATGATCTTGGCCGCCGCCAGCGCCTCGGGCGTGTGGCCGCCCAGCGGCAGCTCCGGGTCCCACACCAGCATCTCGTCGACGGGAATCCCCAGCTTGACGCCGGTATTGCGGCCCAAGTGCTGGTCGGGGAAGAACAACACCCGCTCCCGCTGCGCGAAGGACCACTCGAGCACCGCCGCGGCGTTCGATGAGGTGCACACGATGCCGCCGTTGCGGCCGCAGAGCGCCTTGAGGCTGGCGGTGGAGTTCATGTAAGTGACGGGCATGGTGCCCTGTGCCAAACCCAGTGCCGTGAGCTGGTCCCAGCAGTCGTTTACGTCGTCGGGGTCGGCCATGTCGGCCATGGTGCAGCCGGCCGCCATGTTGGGCAGCAGCACCTTCTGGTGCGGCTGGCTCAGCACATCGGCCGCCTCTGCCATGAAGTGCACGCCGCAGAACACGATGTACTCTGCGTCCTGCTGATCAGACGCCCACTTCGCCAGCTTGAAGGAATCGCCCTTCAGGTCGGCAAACTGAATGATGTCTTCCCGCTGATAGTGATGGCCGAGGATCAGTACCTTGTCGCCCAGCTTGGCCCGGGCCGCCCGCACCCGCTGGGCCAGCTCCTGCCCGGCCAGCGACCAGTACTCCTTAGGGATGTCCTTCTGCCACAGCAAGAAGCCCGGCTCGGAGGAGAGCGGCGCCGTGTCGAGGCTGACCTCCTGCTGGCAGGCGATGTTGTCAATCTGCCACTTCAGGTCGGACTCGATGAATCGCATGGTGGCCATCGTGTTCTCCATTCTCGTCTCGCCTTCAGACCCTCGGGAACTGCAGTATCAACGTAGGGCTGGTGTTCCCACCCCAACCGCCACGACCTCGCCTTGCAGCGACCAAGGGCTGGTCGCCGTGACCTTCACCTCCACCATTTCGCCGCGCAGCGCCAACGCCGGCGCATCGAAGTGCACCAGCTTGTTGGTGCGGGTGCGACCCTCCCAGCGGCCGCGCTTCTGGCTGTCGCCCAGCACCTCCAGCGTCTGTCCCAGCAGCGGCGCGTTCAGCTCGGTGGCAATGCGCTCCTGCAGGGCCTCGACCCGATGCAGGCGCTCGCTCTTGACCTCGGCGGGCACGTCGTCGGGCAGGGTGCGGGCGGCGATGGTGCCGGCACGCACGCTGGACATGGCCACGTGCACCACGTCGAACCGCACCTCTTCCATCAAGTCCAGCGTGTGCTGGAACTGCGCCTCGGTCTCGCCGCTGAAGCCGACGATGACGTCGGTAGCCAGCGAGACGCCGGGGATGCGCTGCTTAATGACCCGCATGCGGTCTTGGAACTGCGCCAGGGTGTAGCCGCGCTGCATCAGCGCCAACTGCGTGTCGTCGCCAGATTGCACCGGGATGTTGATGTGCTCGCAGACCTTGGGCAGGCTGGCCACGGCGCCCACCAGCTTGTCGGTGACGCCGAGCGGGTAGGACGTGAGGAAGCGGATGCGGTCGATGGCTTCGACCCCGCTCACCTCGGCCAGCAGATCGGCCAGGTCGACGTTCCCCAGGTCCTTGCCGTAAGAGTCCACCTTCTGGCCTAGGAGCGTCACATCGCGCACGCCCTGCGCCGCCAGATGCACCACTTCGGCCACAATCTCATCGACGGAGCGGCTGCGCTCGCGTCCGCGGCGGTAGGGCACAATGCAGAAGGTGCAGAAGTTATCGCAGCCGTGGACGATGTTGACGAACGCCGCCGGGCCGGTGGCCTTCAGGTCGATGGCGTCCGCCGGCAGGCAGCCCTCGCCGAGCGGGATGCGCTGCGTCAGGTCGAGCAGCGGGGTGAAGGACTGCGGGCGCAGGAAGGCATCGACGAGCGGGAAGCGGCGCTGCAGGTCCTCGGTGCGGGGGCCCACCATGCACCCCATCAGAGCGATGGTCTGCTGCGGGCGGCGGCTCTTGTTGCCCGATACCGCGGTCAGCTTGTTGGCGGCGCGGTCCTCGGCCTGCTGGCGCACCACGCAACTGTTCACCACCACAATGTCGGCGTCGTCGGGCGATGGCGTGGGGACGTGGCCCTGGGCGGTCAGCTCGGCGCCCAAGCGTTCGGCGTCGGCCACGTTCATCTGACAGCCCTCGGTCCAGATGTAGTACGTGCCCATAGTTGCGGTAGCCGGCCCTTCTGTACAAAAGACCCCTGGGGCTAGGTGCAACCCAGGGGCTGATTGGCTGATGAAGCTGGCGGAGGGGGAGGGATTCGAACCCTCGATCCAACTTGCGCAGGATAAGCGATTAGCAATCGCCCGCACTCGACCACTATGCGACCCCTCCGGAACGGTGTTGCGTCACCGTGGGTTAATCATAGCCGTGAGGGGGAAGGGCGCGCAAGGCATGGTTAGGGCGGTAAGAGTTCAGAGCTGACGAGCTAGCCTTGAAAACTGCGGGCTAAAGCCACGCAGCACCACCACACAAAACTGATAGCAATGGCCTCGGCAGGGGAGTCCTGGGGGGACGCCGAGTCTCCTCAGGCAGGGAGGGTGCTTGTCCTGAGCCTATCGAAGGGTCCCCCACTTCGAGACCGCTGGGGTGGGCGGCTGGGAAGAGCCAACCCCGATCCGAAGGCCGCGGTTCGACAGTAGTGCAGTAGTCCAGCACCCGAAGTGTGAGTTCTCACTTAGTGCGTCATAATTTTTGCGCAGTCAGACAAGTGGCAGGGAGCCGTTCACTCTGAACTCGCCGAAGGCCCGCGGCGGTGCTTCGTTCCGCAAAACTCTGACGAGCCCCCAGGGCATGTGGGGGGCCGCTTGTGATTCTCACCTGCCGCTGCCTCGCTGCATATGAATCCAGCCGTTGGAGCTTGGTGGTACCTTGTGGTAGACAAGGCTTCCGCTGTCCGAGGAGGTGAGCAACCACTATGGCGACTAGCACAACGCTCGAAGACGTGGTGTCGAACTACCCCGTACACCCAGGAAGCGTGCTCGCCGAGGAGCTTGCTGCTCGTGGCATGACTCAGAAGCAGTTGGCTGAAGCTATGCATCGCCCCGCGAAGACCGTGAATGAGGTAGTCAACGGCAAGAAGGGTGTCACCGCCGAGACTGCGCTCGATCTAGAGCAAGTGCTGGGTATCACCGCACAGTCATGGCTAAACCTGCAGTCGGCGTATGAGTTGACGGTGGCTCGCCAAAGGCGCGCGGCGCGGCCGGCCTAGGGGGGTTACCGCCGCCGTCAACTCCCCAAGAACCGGATGGCGCTGATGGACGGCATGAAGAAGTAGGCGCCGCCCCGCACCTGCACGAAGCCCGGCAGGCCCTCCAGCCGTTGCCGCACCGGGTCGGCGGGGATGGTGAAGCTGCCGTGATCGCCGGTGCCCTGGGGGTCGTGGTCGCCCATGAGCGGGTCGGCCTCGCAGTGCAGCCCGGCGAACCCGCCATTGTTGATCCAGGTGTTCTGCACGAACTCGAACTGGCGGGGGATGTCGGCGTTGAAGCAGATGAAGTTGAGCCCTTGCTCGTGCTCCGGAGCCGGCGCCGCCAGCATCTCGTCGGGACTCATGGTGTCGGACACCGGCGCGCCGTAGGGCCGGCCGCGCCGCAAAATACGGTGGCGGTTCGAGAGCCGGACCGACTCCACGGGATCGTTGGTCATGTGGTCGCGCTGGTTGGTGCGCCGGACGTGCGAGCCTACGGGACAGGCCAGCCCCTCGGTATCGCCCAGGTAACCGAAGCGATCGAGCGCGTGATCGTCCTTGGCGGCCAGCTCGGGGTCATCGTGCTCGGGCGACTTCACCAGGGGGACACCGCTCGGCCACCTGCCGACCATCTTGGAGGCCAGCCGCACCCGTTCGGCGCTGCGCGTTGCTGCGGCGGCGTGGGCGGCTGCCTGACCATCCAGATAGCGCCAGAAGCCCTGCACATCCTGGCTGAGCTGGCGAAACACCAGGTAGCTCCCGTTCAGGCCGAAATCCCGCCCGTCGGCCCCCTCGCGCGCCCGCAGGTGGTTCGCCGGGTCGTTGGCGGCCGGCACCAGGGGGCTGGGCGGGAACTGACCGTAGTCATTGCGATGTCCCAGCAGCAGCTCGCCGGCCGCGATGGTGTTGCCGTCGTCGGTGGGTGTCTCGGCGTCGTAGCCAACCACGTTCGGCTGCGCGATGCCGTCGCGGAACCCAAAGTGTTCGGTGCGGCCCGGCAAGTGGCGTCCCTCAAGGTGGGGAGTCACCTCGGTCAGGCCCGCGGCGATGAATGCCGTCCGCTCTTCCTGGTAGAAGGCGTCGAGTGCCTGTGCGTCGCCTGCGTACAGCATCAGCAGCATGTGCGGGTAACGGTCCTCGCTGGCTCCTGCAGCGCCGGCTGCCACCGGCGGCGCGCCCCAGCGCCAGTGCTCCGGCGCGCTGGGGCCGTGGTCGCCCAGCACCCGGCTGCGATGCGGTGTCACCATACCCTCTTCAAACGCCAAACCAAAGG
>CAXNDA010000072.1:0-8182 GCA_964200875.1 Chloroflexota bacterium
AGGGGTGTGGGGGTGCCTGTCCTGAGCTTGTCGAAGGGTCCCCCACTTCGAGACCTCCAGGGGCGGGCGGGCGGGAAGCGCCAACCTCCATCGAAGGCCGCGGTTTGACAGTAGTGCAGTAGTCCACCACCCGAACTCTGAGTTCTTACCGTGACACCTGCTGCTTCCCGCTCTTGGAGGCGCGGGCTATACTGGGCGCACCATTCGCTTGGAGCCACCATTGGAGCGCTGTGCTTGGCCTGCCGACGATCCCCTGATGATCGCTTACCACGATACCGAGTGGGGCGTGCCGCTCCACGACGACCGGGTGCTTTTCGAGTACCTGATCCTCGATGCCGCCCAAGCCGGGCTGAGCTGGCGCACCATCCTGCACCGCCGCGCAGGCTACCGTAACGCGTTCGCCGGGTACGACTTGCAGGC
Organism: Chloroflexota bacterium; assembly: GCA_964200875.1. Lineage (GTDB taxonomy): Bacteria > Chloroflexota > Dehalococcoidia > SHYD01 > SHYD01 > SHYE01. The sequence goes on from CAXNDA010000072.1 coordinate 421, forward strand.
GGTGGCCGCCTTCGACCAGCCGGACATCGAGCGGCTGCTGCAGGATCCAGGGATCATCCGCAACCGTCTGAAGGTGCAGGGCGCCGTGCGTGGCGCTCAGGCAGCGCTCGAGGTGCAACGCCAGTTCGGGTCGCTCGACGCCTACTTCTGGCAGTTCACCGCGGGTAGGCCGCTGGTGAACCGCTGGGCGACCATGGCCGACGTCCCCACGCGCAGCGCCGAAGCCGAAACCATGAGCAAAGACATGCGCAGGCGGGGGTTCACTTTCTGCGGCCCCACCATCTGTTACGCCTTTATGCAGGCCGCCGGCATGGTGAACGACCACATCACCCCCTGCTTCCGCCACCTCGAAGTGGCCGAGGCGTCTCGTTGAGCGCTCGCTTCGTGGCGCTGCTGGTGGTTGGCCTGTTCTGGTGTGCCGTTACCGGTTGCACGCGGCCGCTCCCAAACGCGGGAGGGCGGGTTGAGCCGACGGCCACACCCAGCGCGCAGGCTGACGTGGAAGCCGCCGCAACGGCCTACGTGCGATCCCACAGCCCTATGACGGACTTCGTGGTTGAGCGGCCAACGGTGGCCGGCGACTACGCCCGGGTTCGCGTGCTGCCGGCCCGTCCAGGCGAACCGCCAGTGTGGGTCTTCCTGCTGCGGCAGGGCGTCAACTGGCAGGGCCTTACCCTGGGCGGGTTCTTCACGCCGGGCGTCTATGAGCTGTTTGGTATCCCCACCGCTTTGTGGGTGACCTCGCAGACGGCTCCGCTGGGCGGCCGTTAACCCATGCCCGAGTACCACGTCCGCATCCGTGAACTGCCGGAGGGCGAACGGCCGCGCGAGCGGCTCCGCAAGTATGGCGCCGGGGCACTCAGCAGCGCTGAACTGCTTGCGATTATTCTGCGCGTGGGTGTAGCTGGTGAGAATGTGGTGACGCTGGCGACTCGCCTGCTGCGGGACTTCCAGGGCCTGGGCGGCATTCTGAACGCCACCTTCGCCCAGCTCGAGGCGACCAGGGGACTGGGCGAGGCCAAAGCGGCACAGCTGCACGCCGCACTCGAATTGGGGCGACGATTGGCTGCCACCCAGCCCGAGGATCGCCCCGAAATCCGCTCACCCCAGGATGTGGACAACCTGCTCGGCACCGAAATGAGCCTGCTGGAACAGGAGCAGGTCCGAGTCATTCTGCTGGATGCCCGCAACCGGGTCACCAGGGTGCATCAGGTCTACAAAGGAACGCTGAACCAGGCACAAGTGCGGATTGCCGAGGTGCTGCAGCCGGCAGTGCGCGATGGCTGCGCATCCATCGTGCTGGTGCACAATCATCCGTCCGGCGACCCAACCCCCAGCACGCAGGATGTGGTGATGACGGCAGAGCTGTGCAAGGCAGCCGGCCACCTCGATATCGAGGTCCTCGACCACATCATCATTGGCCGTGGGCGTATTCTGAGCATGAAGGACACCGGCCTGGGGTTCCCGAAGGTGGTGAAATAGTGGATCGGGAAGAGAGAAGACTCGGCGACACGTCCTCGCCGCTCTCGAGGTAGCGGAACATCGAAACGCCGCACCTACTGGGTGCGGCGTTGTTTCCACTGCCGAACGGCGTTAGGCTGCGGCTTCCAGCATGCCGTTGGTGGCAGCCATAACGGCTGCTTGGGTGCGGTCGCTGACACCCAGCTTCTGAATAATGTGCTCGACGTGGGTCTTGATGGTGGCTACACTCACCACCAGCGTCGCCGCAATCTCTTTGTTGCTCTGCCCTTTGGCCAGCCACGAGAGGACCTCGCGCTCACGGGGTGTGAGCGCCGTAAAGGGCGAGGGCTCTCCCAGCCCTGCCTGGCTCTTCGTGACCAAGCGCCGCAATGACCGGGCCAGCAGCTCCGGGTTTAGGCTGGTGCCGCCCTGCGCACCGGTACGGAGGGTCTGGGTGAGATCGAAGCGGGTAACGTCTTTCAACAGGTAGCCCGAGGCGCCCGCGGCAATGGCATCCACCAGGTAGTCGGGGTCGTCGTACATGGTCACCATGATCACGCTGACCTGCGGGTGGGCAGCCTTGACCTCACGGATTGCCTGCAGCCCGTCCATGTCGGGCATCCGGATGTCCATCAGCACGATGTCCGGCATAAAACGCCCCACTGCGGAAACGGCTTCTGCGCCATTCGACGCCTCGCCCACCACCTGCAGCGATCGATCGCCCGCCAGCATGCCGCGCAGGCCATCGCGCACCATCGGATGGTCGTCAACTATCAGGATATTCGTCACTTTTGCGGCCATTAGGCACTCCTACTGATTGGGGCGGCCGCGACAGGTAACCGTACCCGAAGCGTCGTCCCCTGCTGCGGTTTGCTTTCTATCCGTAGACTTCCCCCCAGCAATGCCGCACGGTCGGCAATGCTGGTTAGGCCAATGCGCTTGCCTTGGCCAACTTCACTCGCCGCATCTGGCCCCAGCCCCCGCCCCCAGTCTCGCACCACTAGTTCTAACCATCGGCCGGTGCGGGCAATGTTTACCTCCACCCGTTCCGCCGCCGCGTGCTTCATCACGTTGGTCGTCGCTTCCTGCACAATGCGGAATACCGTGTTTTCCAGATCCGTCGAGAGACGCAGGCCAGCTAGGTTGATGGACACCTGCATCTGCCAGCCCATCTCCTGCTGTCGATCACTCAAGAACTGGCGGAGCGCAGACTCCAGGCCATAGTCGTCCAGAATCGAGGGCCGTAGATAGCCAATGACGCGGCGCACTTCATCCACACACTGGCGGAGTTGGTGCTCCAACTTGTCCAGGTCGGCAACCGCCTCCGGCAAGGTGGGCCAAGGGTAGGATCGATAGGCCTGCAGGCGTTGGTGCGTGGCGGCAATCATCTGGGCCAAGCCATCGTGAATGTTGTAGGCCATGCGCTTGCGCTCTTCTTCCTGGGCCTTCAAGATTTGCGTGGCCGCCGTCTGAAGTTGCCGGTCCTTCATCTCCAGGGTGCGGTAGATTGCCGCGTCGTTCAGCGCCACCGCAACCAGGTTAGCCATGGCTTGCAGCACGTCAATGTCCTCCGCAGTGAGCGGAGGCATGGCTTCGGTGGCGTTCAGACTGAGCACACCCAGCGCCTTGCCCTTGGCGTTCAGCAGGGGTAACACCAGAGAGGATGGAACCTGCTTGGTGTAGCTCCGCTCGTCGCCGGGGAAGTCGTCTGCCTGGTCGATAAGGTACAGGTGTTGCCGATGCTTCAAGACCCAGCCGGCCACACTGCTCTCGGAGGTGCGCACCACATTGCCCAACAACGCAGGATCCTGCCCGTAGACGGCCCGCACCAGAAGATTCCGTCCGCTTTGGTCGGACAGCATGATGGAGCCTTGCTGATGCGCACTGATGGCGATGGCCCACTCTAAGCCCTGCCGAAGCAGCTCGGAAAGCTCCAGTGAGTCGTTCAGCTTACCTGCCATCGCAACAATGGCGCGCAACTGCGTTGCGCGGTCCTGACCCGGCAGTGAGACCGACGTCACCTCGGCAAGGTGACTGCCGGTGGGGCTGTGTTTACTGCGTGATCTACGTGCCATGGGTCGTCTTGCTCAGTCACTTCGGTCGATTGGTGCGCTTGCCGTGCGTAGCGATGCGAGCGCTATACCAAGCCTGACTATCGGCCAAAAACAAGACCATGGCAGACGCCGAGCCCCTCGTCTGACCAGCGTTGAGCAAGCGTTAAGAGAAAGAGGCACCCGGCCTAGTGACCGGGTGCCTCTTTCGAAAGCCGAAGGGAAGGCTAGCCCTTGCCGATGCGAAACACCTTGGTGCCGCAGGTGGGGCACTGACCTTGAGTCGCGGGCCGGCCGTTCTTCAGGGTTACATTCTCTGGATTCTTGATCTCGCGTTGCGCCCTGCACTTCACACAATAAGCTTGAGCCATGACCGTCCTCCCGATGTTGTTTGGATTCTCCTCAGGCAGAGACCTGAAGTGTATGATACCGGCCCAGGCACGAAAGTCAAGTTCTTGGGCACGGCCGCAAGCGTGACAATTTAGGTTGCAGGGAACACCTTCTGTGGCCGCCAGGAGAATCCGCCAGCGTCACGTTGCAAAATTGCCAGCGTTCTGCCGGATGGTCCATAAGCCAAACACAGCTCTTTCTCCGGCGGAATCTGCACGCCGCAGACCGACAGGTGCTTGGGCGGCCAGAGGTCGGCTACGGTCAGGATCAGGGGAAGGCCTTGCAGCACGCGCGCCTGGCGGTCTTCTCCAAGCCGTACGGACGACCAGTGTGGCAGGGCCGCACCCGCATCCAGCAAATAGCGCTGGGGATCGTTCGCCAGGCCGGGCTCCAGCTCCGCAAGATCGACCGCAGCGTCGATGCTGAAAGGGCCATTGTGGGTACGCACCAGACCCGAGAGGTGCGCGCCGCAACCCAGTACCTGGCCCAGATCATGGGCCAGCGAACGCACGTAGGTTCCCTTGCCACACACCACACGAAGCTGGATATGGGGCAAAACGCCACTGAGCAACTCAACGCTGTACATGCGGACCGCGCGCTCGGGAAGCTCCGTCTCGTCGCCGGCCCGCGCCAGATCATACGAGCGCTGGCCGTTGCGTTTGAGCGCGCTAAAGCGGGGCGGGCGCTGCATGACCGCCTCGCCGACAAACTGCGGCAGTGCACAGGCTACCGCTTCCAGGGTGACGCCCGCGGGGTCACACCGGTCCGTGACCGCGCCCTCCGCGTCGTAGGAGTCGGTGGCGACACCCAGGGTGACGTCGGCCTCGTAGACCTTCGGTTCCGGGATGAACTCCAGCAGGCGGGTGTAGGGGCCGAGGGCGATGGGTAGCACGCCACTGGCCTGCGGATCGAGGGTGCCGCCATGGCCGGTGTGCCGTTGGCCCGACCAGCGCCTGATTCGGGCCACCACGTCATGAGACGTAAGTCCTACCGGCTTGTTCACGTTCAGGAAGCCGGCCAGACTGCTTTCGATTCGGGGCACGGTTAGGTGGGGTCCGGCGGCGGCGGGTCGGATTCCAACGCAGCTAAGATGCGCGCACCACGCTCGATAGAATCGTCGAGTTCGAAGGCCAACTGGGGGATGTCCAAGCGGTCGATGCGGTTACCCAACTCGTGACGCAGGTAGTTGTGTGCGGCGCGCAGGCCCTGCATGGCCAGCTTCTTCTCGTCGTCATCGCCGAGGATGCTCACGAACACCTTGGCGTGCTTCAGGTCATCCGCAGTGCGCACCTCGGTCACGCTGACCATCGCAGAAAGGCGCGGATCGCGCACGTGACGCCGCAGCAGCTCGCTGATCTCAGTGCGCAGGAGTTCGTTCAACCGCAGGATACGACGGCGAGGCATGGCTACAGGCGGCGGGCTAGCTTACCGCCTGCTTCTCCTTACGGTAGAACTCGATGATGTCGCCTTCCTCGAAGTCGATGAACGAGTCGAGGGTGATGCCGCACTCCAGGCCGGTAGCCACCTCACGGGCGTCGTCTTTGAAGCGCTTGAGGCCACCGACGCGTTCGTCGGCCAACACCTTGCCGCCGCGCAGCACCCGAGCCATGGCGTTGCGCATCGCCTTACCCTCAATGACCTGACTGCCGGCAATGGCCGACCGCCGTCCAACGGTGAAGACGCGCCGGACTTCGGCCTTGCCTTCGATAATCTCAATAGTCTCGGGCTCCAGCATGCCCTTGAGCGCCTTCTCCACCTCATCCACCAGGTTGTAGATGATCTCGTAGGTGCGGATCTCAACGCCGGCAGTATCGGCCGACCGGCGGGCGCCTGGCTCGACCCGAGTGTTGAAGCCCAGCACGATGCCCTTGGAGGCGGCAGCCAGCATAACGTCGGATTCGGTGACGGTGCCGGCTGCGGCATGCAGCACATTGACGTGCATGTGATCGTCGCCCAGCTTCTGGAGCGATGAACGGATCGGGTCAATGGACCCCTGGACGTCGGTTTTGAGCACCACGTTCAGGTCTTTGGCCACGCCCGACTTCACGGCTTCGAACATGCTGGCCAGCGAGAGGACGTTGACCGGTGCGGCTTCTTGCATCTGGCGCTCACGCTCACGACTTTCGACCATCGTGCGCGCGGTCTTCTCGTCGGCAACCACTTGGAACAGGTCGCCAGGCTCGGGCACCGCCCCCAAACCGAGCAGGTTGACCGGGGTGGATGGCCCCGCAATCTTGATAGGCTTGTTGAGGTCATCGTACATGGCACGCACGCGCGCCGAGGTCTCGCCGAGCACCACGAGGTCGCCGATGTGCAGGGTGCCGGCTTGCACCAGAATGCTGGCCATTGCGCCGCGCTGCGGGTCCAAGTGGGCTTCCAGCACTACGCCCTCGGCCCTACGATTGGGGTCGGCGGCCAGCTCCTCGAGTTCCGCTACCAGCAGGATCTGCTCCAGCAGCTCGGGCAGGCCTTGCCGGGTACGGGCGGACACCTGAGCTGCGACCACATCGCCACCATACTCTTCGATGAGGACGTTCTGGTCGGCCAGCTGCGCCTTCACCTTGTCGACGTTCGCCTCGGGCCGGTCAATCTTGTTGATGGCGATGATCAGCGGCACCCGGGCGGCCCTGGCGTGGTTAATCGCTTCAATCGTCTGGGGCATCACACCGTCGTCGGCGGCCACCACGATGATTGCGATGTCGGTGACGTGGGCCCCGCGGGCACGCATTGCGGTAAACGCCTGGTGGCCGGGAGTATCGACGAAGGTGATGGGGTGACCGTCTACCTCCACCTGGTAGGCGCCGATGTGCTGCGTGATGCCGCCAGCCTCACCCTCGGTAACTTTGGTCTCGCGGATGGCGTCCAGCAGGCTGGTCTTGCCGTGGTCAACGTGACCCATGATGGTCACCACCGGGGGCCGCTGGGCGAACCCCTTGGCACCCTCCTTCAGCGCGCGACGAGCACCCGAGAGGACCGAGACCTCCTTCTCCTGCGCAGTCTGAAGAATGGTCTCGTACCCCAAGTCGTCGCACAGCGACGCGGCGGTGTCGAAGTCGATGACCTGGTTGATGTTGGCCATGATCCCGCGGCGCAGCAGGCCCTTGATCAACTCGACGGGCGGCACCCGCAGCGTGTCCGCCAGGTCATGCACGGTGGTGGCGCGCGGCAGCGTCACCAACTCCTCGGTGGAGAGCGGCTGCAGCTGCAGCAACTGCCGTGGTGGGCCGGACGGCCGGGGACCGCGTCGACGAACTGGTGGGCGATATGCCATGGGTGCGCCTCCTGGCGAACGAACCTACACGCCTGATACGGACGGGGCGGTTGCCGCGCCGGTCAGGAGTGTTTGGAGTGAATCGAGATCGGTGGGGTTGAGCGTAACTTTGAGTGCGCGAGCGAGCTTGCCTTTGCGCAAGGCTTGGTCAACGCAGGCAGCCTCGGCGTGCAGATAGGCGCCGCGGCCGGGCTTTTTACCGGAGGCGTCGACCTCCACCACTCCGGAAGGCAGGCGCACCAAGCGCACCAGTTCCCGCTTCGAGAGCGTAGACCGGCACGCGATACAGGTGCGCAGTGGCACATGCCGCGGTCGGAGAGGTTGCGAGGGAGCACCCTTGGTTGTCATATGTTACCCGAACCCAGACGCAGCGCGCCGCCATATTAGCGGCGCGGCCCGGGAACGAGGCTGGAATAATCCTCTGGCTCTTCTTCTTCTTCAACAACAAAGGCGGCGGGGCGGCTACGCTTGCCCTTTTTCGCCACCGCGGCCTTGGCTACCGCCGCTGGCTCCGGCTCAGGCACCAGCACCTCTTCTTCACGCCGGCCTCTTCGGCCGCTGCGGCCCTTGCCGCGGTCGCCAAAGATGT